>PLYV01000291.1 GCA_003151855.1 Limisphaerales bacterium
GTCGAGGCGACCATCGCGATTTTGCGCGGGTTGAAGGAGCGCTACGAAGTGCATCACGGTGTGCGCATCCAGGATGCCGCACTTGTCGCGGCGGCCACGCTGTCGCACCGCTACATCACGGATCGTTTTTTGCCGGACAAGGCGATTGATCTCGTGGACGAGGCGGCCTCACGCATCAAGATGGAACTGGATTCCAAGCCGACGGAATTGGACCAGCTCGACCGGCAGATTTTGCAATTGGAAATCGAGCGCACATCGCTGGCCAAGGAGAAGGACGCGGCGAGCAAGGAACGGCTCAAGCTGATTGACAAACAAGTTGCCAATTTGAAGGACAAATCCAAGGCGCTCACCGCGCAATGGCAGAACGAGAAAACTGCCGTCAACGCCGTGAGCATTGTGCAGGCGCAACTAGAACAGGCGAAGATTGAATTGGAAAAGGCGCAGCGCGCGGGCGACCTCACGAAGTCGGCGGAGATTCAATACGGCAAGATTCCTGATTTGGAAGCCAAGCTGGCGAAGATGGAAAGCGCGGCCGACGCGTCGCCTTCGGTGAAGGGCGGAAATGCCCGCCCCACTTTGCTCCGCCAGGAAGTCACCGACGAGGACATTGCCCGCGTCGTCGCATCGTGGACGCACATTCCCGTGTCGCGGATGCTGGAAGGCGAGCGTGAGAAATTGCTCAAGATGGAGGAGCGGTTGGGGCAGCGCGTCATTGGGCAGAAGCAGGCGGTGGTGGCCGTATCCAATGCCGTGCGCCGTTCGCGCAGCGGCTTGCAAGACCCGAACCGGCCCATCGGCTCGTTTATTTTCCTCGGCCCGACCGGCGTGGGCAAGACCGAGACGGCGCGCGCGTTGGCGGAATTTCTTTTTGACGACGAGAGCGCGATGATCCGCATCGACATGAGCGAATACATGGAGAAACACACCGTCGCGCGGCTCATCGGCGCNNTCGACGACGGCCGGCTCACGGACGGTCAGGGCCGCACCGTGGATTTCAAAAACACCATCGTCATCATGACCAGCAACCTCGGCTCGCCGATCATCCAGGAGTTTTTTCTCGACGGCCACACGGACAAGGCGTCGCATCAGGCGATGGAAGACAAGGTGCTGGCGGAATTGAAACGCCATTTCCGCCCGGAATTCCTGAACCGCGTGGACGACGTGATCATTTTCCAAAGCCTCGACGAAAGCGAACTGGCGCGCATCGTGGAAATCCAGCTCGCGCTACTGGAGAAACGGCTCGCGCAGCAGAATCTCACGCTCGACGTGAATGCCGACGCGAAGAAGCTGCTCGCCAGCGAAGGCTACGACCCGCAATTCGGCGCGCGCCCGCTCAAGCGCGCGATCCAGGAACATCTGCTCGACCCGCTCGCGACGAAGCTGCTGGCCGGCGAATTCAAGCCGGGCGACAAGATCAAGGTGACGACGAAAGACGATGAACTTGTTTTCCAGAGGAAATAAAATCCTTGGGATTGACTTTTTTAGGCGTGGGTTGCGAAACCGATCAAAACTTCTTTCCGATTATGATCAGTGGCCGAACCAATGGCTGATGGAATGGAAAAATTCCGGGCCGAAGGTGAACTGATAGGCGGCATAACATTGAAAGTCGGTCGGGCCGTCCAACGAGCGGCCGGCGGACAAGAGCAGATGCTGATGCGCGGTGAAATCAATGACCGTGCCGAGGTTGAACGCCGTGTCCGCGCGCCCGCCGGTGGTCAGCGTGGTGCGATGATAGATTTCCGCGCCGAGCAGAAAGTTTTTCGTGACCTGCCTTTGCACGACGGCGCCGACGAAGCCCCAGTTCTCATTGCCCGCACCGGGATTGATGCCGTAGCCGCCGCCGCCGTAAACGGTCCAGTCGCCAAAACTTTTTTGCGCCCAGGCCGGCAGAAACGCCTGCACCTGGCCGCTGCCAAGTCCGGCTGATTCGCTGCCGGTGGGAATTTCCAGCAGCGGGAAAATGCCGGCTTGCGGCAGTTGCTCCGTCTCTTGAAGGAAACGGAGTTTTACGCCGAGTTCGGTATCGCCATAACCATAATGCGCGCGGCCGTCTTTCGGAGCGTTGTAAGCCAAGGGGGCAATCAGATGCAGTTGCACATTGGTGATCACACCGTAATTGATTTCAAAATGCGGTGCCGTGCCCGACCAGCCATCGGCGGTTTGCGTATGCTGCGAGGCGAGATAAAATTCCCAATTTTGATAATCCACCGGCTCGGGATCATCCGTTAGAAACGGTGGCCCGGCCAAGGCCGTCAACGGACAGGCCAGGAACAACGAGGCCTTGAGCAGGGCGGACATTTTCATGCCGTGAACATAACGAGCCGGCCACAAAGGCTAACCGACAATTTCGGGTTCGACCAGTTGCGCCAGTTGGGCGAGCGATTCCTGCCAGCCGAGATAGCACATCTCGGATGGAATCACCGCCGGCACGCCCGCTTGCTCGATGTTCAGTTCCGTCCCGACCGACACCTTTTTCAAGGTGATGGTCACCTGCAATTCGCCCGGCAGGTTCGGGTCATCGAACTGGTCCGTATAGCGGATGCATTCATGCGGCACCAGTTCCTGATAGGTGCCGCCGAAGGAATGGCTCTGGCCGGTGGTGAAATTGGTGAACGACATCTTATGCGTGCCGCCGACCTTGGCTTCCAGGTGGTGGACCTTGGCGGTGAATCCGTAGGGCGGAAGCCATTTGGCCATGGCCTCGGCCTCAAGGAACGCCCGGTAAACTTTTTCCGGCGAGGCCCGGAGCACGCGATGCAGTCGAATGGTGTTGGTAGCCATAACTTGATGGATCAATCTGTCCTGAAACTCGCATCAGATTGTCGGTATGCAACCGGATATTTGCCATGGCCGGTTGCCTTCGATGGTCGAGGTCAAACGCCCATACTTTTCCCCACGCGCCGCTGGACTCAAGCCAAGGTCTGGACTAGTCTTCTCCGTCTCCATTACTTTTGTTTAACATCAACATGATTCCAAGGAATGTATATCGCGTCGGGATGACGTTTGCCCTGCTCGGTATTATTCTTGGACCCACCGCCCTTTCGGCGGCCGTCACGCTGACGACCCTGGGTGCGACCGCGCCGACGCCGGGGGCGAATGACGTATCGCAAATAAGCATTGCCGGGGAGGCCAACAAGCCTGACGGCTTGAATTATTATACGGACAACCAGGTCGCCTTCGGCAGCGGTGAGCCGGGCCAAACTTTCCTGACGCCGGGCGGCTCGGTGGGATTCACGCTGACCTCCCTCGCCCTCAAAACCGGCGGCGGCTCAACCTCCGGGACGACCACGTCCCAGAATTACGTTTTGCACATTTATTCGGTGAACAGCGGCGTTGCGACGCTGATCACGAATTACACCGCGACCAATTTTGTTTTCAACGACGGCGATTGGCTGCGGTGGACCAATCTCAATGTTTCGTTGGCCGCCAATTCACTTTATGCATATTCGTTTGGCAAAATGTCCACGGCCGTTGGCGGTTGGGAAGGCATGGCTAATGCGTCGGGCAATCTCTATTCCAGCGGCGAACTCGGCATGTTTCCCGTGGCGGGCGGAACGATCACGTTTGGCTCCAGCCACAACTACGACGCGACTTTTGACGTAGGACTCATTTCCAGCGGACCGCCGACGGCGCCAATCGTCACCAATCTGCCTGCGTCCTCAATTCAAACCGTCGGCGCGGCGCTCAATGGAAAAATCGTTTCCAATGGCGGCAGCCAGCCTTACGTCACGATTTTTTATGGAACGAACGACGGCTCTGCGAACGTCCTGGCGTGGTCCAACAGCGTAACGCTCGGCGCGCAAACCGGAAATTTTTCCACGAACGTCACGGGACTCAAACCGAACACGACGTATTATTTCGCGGCGCAGGCGTCGAATGCGGTTGGCATTGCTTGGACGCAGCCGTCGTTGAGCTTTACCACGCCCACGGCCACTCCGCCGTCGGTCACGAACCAGCCGGCGAGCGGCATTTCCGCCACGTTTACCACGGTCAACGGACTGGTGTTGAACACCGGCAATGAATATCCGACCGCCCGGATTTATTACGGCACGACCGACGGTGGCTCAAACCCGGCCGCGTGGGCGAACCAGTTTTCCGCCGGCCCGCAAACCGGCGCCATCGCGGTTCAAGTCGGCGGCTTGACCGCCAGCACGGCGTATTATTTTACGATTTCCGTTTCCAACTCGGCGGGCATCGCGTGGGGCGGGCCGTCGCGATCCTTCACCACGCTGGCCGGCCCGCAAAGAATTTCCGTGTTGACCTATCATTACAACAACACGCGCCAGGGCTTGAACACCAATGAAACGCTGCTCACGCTCGCCAATGTCAACACGGCCAGCTTCGGCAAATTGTTCAGCTACGCGGTGGATGGCTACGTTTATGCGCAGCCGCTCATCGTGACGAACCTGGCCATTCCCGGCAAGGGCGTGCGCAATGTTCTTTTCATTTCCACCATGCACGACACCGTCTATGCGTTTGACGCGGACGCCAACAACGATGCCAACGGCGGGCTGCTTTGGAAAACCAACCTGGGCATTTCCGTGAATTCACCGATGGTCGAATTTGGCACACGCTACCATCTTGGCGTGGGCAACCTCGACGTCGTTCCGGAAGAAGGCATGGTAGGCACGCCAGTGATTGACCCGGCCAGCGGCACGATCTACGTGGATGCTATCACCCGCGAAGCGTTGGCCGGAGTTTCCACGAATTATTATCATCGCATTCACGCGCTCGATATCACGACCGGCAATGAACGCTCCTACAGTCCGGTGGTGGTGACCGGATCCGTGACCGGCACCGGCGTCAATGGCAGTGGTGGCGTGGCCGGCGCCGGCACCGGAGCGACGATCACCGACGGCGGCCCGACGGTGACGTTCTCGGCAATTCAGTCGTGTGCGCGCCCGGCGCTGACCTTGGCGGGCGGCATTTTATACGCCGCCTTTGGCAGTCACGATGACACCGATCCTTACCACGGCTGGGTGTTCGGCTACAATGTCACCAATCTCTCGCAGGTGTCCATATACTGCACCACGCCCAACGCGCGGCTGGCTACGTCTGCATTTGGCTTGAATGCAGGTGAAGGTGCCATCTGGCAAGGTGGCAACGGGCTGCTGGTGGATGCGAATACCAATCTCTATTTTGAAACCGGCAACGGCTCGTTCAGCGCCAACACCAACGGCGGCGATTACGCGGACAGTTTCGTAAAACTCTCGACCGTTTCCAACAAACTCGCCGTCGCGGATTACTTCACGCCTTACAACCAAGCCTCGCTGCAATCGAGCGATGCCGATCTCGGCTCAGGCGGCCCGATTCTGTTGCCGGATTCCGTCGGCAGCGTGGCGCATCCGCATCTGCTGGTTGGCTGCGGCAAGGAAGGAAAAATTTATCTCGTGGACCGGGACAACATGGGCAAGTTCAATTCCGGCAGCGACACCAACCTGCAGGAATTGCCCGGCGCGGTCGGCGGCACCTGGAGTTCGCCGGCCTATTTCAACAATCAGATTTATTACCACGGCAACGGCGACGTGCTGAAGGCGTTCACGATCACCAATGGCGCCCTGGTTTCCACGCCGGCATCGAAGTCTGCTACCAGCTTCGGTTTTCCTGGCGCGACGCCGACGGTTTCCGCCAATGGCACGAACGATGGCATTGTGTGGGACATTGATCCGACGCCTTATTTGAGCAGCGGCCCGGCGGTGTTGCATGCTTACAACGCCACGAATATCGCGATCGAATTATACAACTCCAGCCAGAACCTTTCGCGCGACAATCCCGGTCCGGCGGTGAAAATGGTCCCGCCGGTCATCGCCGGCGGCAAAGTGTATGTCGGCGCGCAATATGCCGTCTCCGTTTTTGGCAATGCGATTTTCCTGGCCACGCCGGTCATCAGCCCGGCCGGCGGAAATTTCACCAACGCCACCACCGTCACGCTGTCCGACGCCACGGCCGGCGTTTCGATTTATTACACGTTGAACGGCACCGCGCCCTCCACCGCCTCGACGCTTTACTCCGGCCCGTTTGTCTTGACGAACAGCGCGGTGGTTCAAGCTATGGCGGTGGCCAATGGCGCGGTCAACAGCGCGATCGCGAGCGCATCGTTCGTGAATACGGCGGCCGCCGGAAACGGCACCGGCCTGCGCGCGGAATATTTTGCCAACGCATCCAGCGGCAGTCCGTTTGCCGGTTCACCGGCGCTGGTGACGACCAACGCGACCGTGAATTTCTCGTCGGCCACGAACTGGCCAGGCGCGCTCGTCGGCAGCAACCATTTCGCCGTGCGCTGGACCGGCTCGGTGCAGCCGCAATTCAGTGAGACTTACAACTTCATCACCACCGCCGATGACGGCGTGCGATTGTTTATTAACGGGCAATTGTTGATCAACGATTGGGTGAACAAGACCAACGCGACGTCCCGCACCAATTCCATTTCCTTGGCCGCCCAGCAGTTCTACACCATCGAACTGGATTATTATCAAGTGACCAACAACGCCAGCGTGGCGCTTTCCTGGAGCAGTCTTTCCACGCCGTTGAATGTTGTGCCGCAAACGCAGTTGTATCCGTTCACCAATCCGCCGCCGACGGTCGCCATCACCGCGCCGTTGGCCGGCGCCAGCTACACCGCGGCCGCCAGCGTCACCCTCAGCGCTGACGCCGATGCCCCGAATAATCCGATCAACAGCGTGAGCTTCTATGCCAACAACATTTTCCTGGGCAGCGTGAGCGCCGTGCCTTACACGCTCACGGCCACCGGGCTGGCGGCCGGCAGTTACGCTTTGACTGCCGTCGCCATGGATGGCAGCGGTTTGAGCAGCACTTCCGCGGTGGTCAACATCACGGTGAATACCGGAAGTGGTCTGGCCTACGGCCTCTCAAACAACGCGCCAGTCAAGGCATTCTTGAATATGCCCACGACCTATGCCGGCGGTTCCATCCCCGCGCAATTGTCGCTCACCGGTGTCTTCAGCAACACGCCCGCAATGATCCCGACCAACGGCCTTGTCGCCTACAGCGTCAATACGCCGCTTTGGTCCGATGGCGCTCTCAAAACGCGTTACCTCGCCATCCCGAACACTGGCGGCACATTGACGCCTGACCAGCAAATCGGATTCGATCCGAACAATCCGTGGACGTTTCCCGTCGGGAGCGTGTTTGTAAAAACCTTTGAGCTGAATACCGACACAACGAATCCCAACGTCAAGCACCGGCTCGAAACGCGACTCCTCGTGCGCGACATCAATGGCGGCGTTTACGGCGTCACCTACAAATGGCGCGCCGACAACAGCGATGCCGACCTGCTGCCGGGCAGCCTGACCGAGGCCGTCACGATTACGAACACCGGCGGCACGACCATCCAGTCATGGTATTACCCGAGTCCTGCCGACTGCCTGACCTGCCACACTCCCGTCAGCGGCTATGTTCTCGGCGTGAAGACGCGGCAGTTGAACCTCAATCAAACCTATGCCGCCACCGGCGTGACCGACAATCAATTGCGCACGTTGAACCGCCTCGGCTTCTTCAATCCCGCGTTTGATGAATCGGCGATCGCCAGCTTCCAGCAGCTTGCGGCGCTCACCAATCTCGCCGCCTCGTTTGAGCAGCGCGCGCGTTCGTATCTCGACGCCAACTGTTCGCAGTGCCATCAGCCGGGCGGCACCGGCATCACGTTCGACGCACGCTACACTACGCCGCTGGCCAGCCAGAATCTCGTTTATGGCGGGCTGGATGAAAACGGTTTCGCCATGATTGTGCCGAAGGATATCTGGCGCTCCGAAATTCCGCCGCGCATGAACACCAACACTCCCGCCGTCCGCATGCCGCCGCTCGCCCGCAATGTCATTGATACCAATGCCGTCCAAGTGATGTTCGATTGGATTAACAGTTTGCCCGGCACGCCCGCCCAGGCGCCGCCTAACATCGCCCCTTACGGTGGAAATTATTTCAACTCCGTCGCCGTCGTCCTGGCGGCCCCGGACACCAACGCCACTATCTATTACACGCTCGATGGCACCGCGCCGACGACGAACTCGCTGCGGTATGCCGGTCCGTTCAATGTGACCGTCAACGCCACCCTCGCCGCCAGCGCGTTCCGGACAAACTACAATAACAGCGTGGCCGCAACCGCGTTGTTCTTTATCACGCCGGTGCAATTCACCGCGGCGAATTTTGCCACCAACCGCCAGTTCCAATTGGGTTTCCTGGGCGTCACCGGAAGCAATTACGTGTTGCAAGCCAGCACGAACTTGGCGAATTGGACGGCGATCAGCACGAACACCGCGACGACAAACACCTTCTATCTGTTCGATCCAAAAGCAACCAATTTTCCCCAGCGTTTCTATCGTGTGTTACAGCAATAAACATCGCCGAAAGATTGGCTCAGCCTTCACGTTGATCGAGCTGTTGGTGGTCATCGCCATCATCGCGATACTCGCCGCCATGCTGCTGCCCGCACTGGCCGCCGCGAAAAAGAAGGGGCAGCAGGCGGTCTGCCTTTCCAATCTCAAGCAAATCGGCCTCGCGTTCGCGGTTTACCTCACTGACAACAACAGCCATTTCCCCGACCGGCGCGATTTGAAATCCGCGCTGCCCGGCGGTTACCGCCCGTGGACAAGCTGGCCGCCGTCTGATCCACGCGGCGGTTGGGCGGCAATCGTGTTCAAGGATTCCGGCACGAGCGATGCCCTATGGTCATGTCCGGCGGCCGTCAATTCCGCCACTGGCAACGCCATTCAATCGCTGCAAACCGGTTCAACCAATGCCAATCCGCCCAGCGTGCGCTACTGGCTTTGGCGCTTTGACCGGCCGGACGACCCGGTGGGTCAGGAGGATTTCTGGGGTAAGTCTGACGCGGGGGCCGTTGCCGATTTGGTGACTGCCGCAGTCACGGATGCCACGCTCGGAAATGTGAACGGTGCGAGCGACGTGGAACTCGTCGTGGATCCATATTTTCCGAACACCGTTCCGACCGTTGATCCTTCACTAAAGGGCCGCACCATCCACGCCGGCGGACGCTGCCGGGTGTTCCTCGACGGCCACACGCAGTTCATCAAGGATGCGCGCACGCCGCTGCCTTAGCATGAAATTTTGTCTCGCGATCCTGTTTGTTGCCTTGGAATTCCTAGCTCGCGCGAACGATTTTTCCGCCACCAATTCTCCCGCCGCAAGATCCCAAAGCACCGAACAAGTCCGTGCCGAATGCCTGGACGGGCGGCGGATGATCTGCGGAAAAATCCTGCGCGTGCTTCCGGACGGCCTCGTCATCGAGAGCGGCTACACCGATCTGTTGCGGCCGCCGCTGACGGATTCGTGGCTCGTGCCCGGCACGGTCACCGCCAAACTCACGCCCAATCTCGTCGAGAGCCGGGAAACCGGATCGATTTGTGTTGGCACCGTTTTTTTGACCGACCTGCCAAAAGCGCGCGGCAAAAAACCGAAGCCGTTCGACTATGTCATTCTGCTGGNNTGCTGGCGTATCCGGCCGGTGAAACAACTTACACCTCCGTCGGCACGCTGCAAAAGAGCGCCCGCCGTTTTACCGGCACGCTCGCGGCCGCGGTCAGATTCGAGATTGCCCAAACCCGCTGGACGGCGGTGCCGTTGCGAATGCCGCCCGAGGCGACCGGCGCCATCCCGAAGCTGCTTTCACAAACCGGCGTGTTTCTTGATGTCGCCCATCTCACACCTTCGCGGTTTCTGGTGCCCTACGATTTGAATGTTCCCTTCTGGTCCGACGGCGCGGAAAAGATGCGCTGGGCTTGCGTGCCGCCGGGCGAAGTAGTTCATTTTTCGCCCACCGGTGAATGGATTTTTCCGCCCGGCACCATCTTCGTGAAGCATTTTGAAATCGCCACCAACGAAACCAATCCAGCCGCCAGACGCCGCCTCGAAACCCGGCTGCTCGTGTGTGATGACCTGGGCGGCGTCTATGGCGTCACTTACAAATGGCGCGCCGACAACAGCGATGCCGACCTGCTGGAAACCAATCTCACCGAAGACATCGGCATCAAAACCGCAACCGAGTCGCGCACGCAACCGTGGTATTTTCCGAGCCGTGCCGATTGCCAGACCTGTCATACGCCGAATGCCGGATTCGTCCTGGGCGTGAAGACCCGGCAGTTGAATCGCGACTACAAATACCCGGATGGTAAGGTGGAAAATGAGATTGTCGCCTGGGATAAGTTGGACCTGCTGGATACGGAAGTTTCCCGCGCCGACGCCAAACAATTCCCGAGCCTCGCGCGCGCCGATGACCGGTCACGCAGTCTGGCGGATCGTGCGCGCTCGTATCTGGACGCGAACTGCGCGAATTGCCACCGGCCGGAAGGCACCGTGGCCGGTTTCGACGCGCGCTACGACACGCCCCTTGCCGAGCAACACATTGTCGGCGGCCACGTGCTCATTGACCAGCGCATTGACGGCGCGCGCGTCGTTGCGCCAAACGACATCTGGCGCTCGATTCTGCTGATGCGCGTGAACACGTCCGACGGTTACAAGATGCCGCCGCTGGCGCGCAACACGATTGACGCCGCCGGCGTGGCATTGTTGCGCGATTGGATTGAAAGCCTGCCCGGGCCGCACGTGTTACCACCGCCGGAGATTTTGCCATCCGGAGGAGATTTCTCCAAACCGTTTGCCGTCCGCCTGAAAAGCGAACCCGGCGCAAAGATTTATTACACGCTGGATGGAACCGTCCCGACCACGGACGATACGCTTTACCAGCACCCTTTCACCGTGAGAAATCCGACGATTGTCCGCGCCAAGGCATTCAAGGAAAGCTCCACCACGAGCATCACGGCCAAGGAATTTTTCCTGTTCAATCAGCATTAACCGGTTTCACTTTGCCCCCGGCACCGCCACGACGCCCCACGGACTGCCGGGCGATTTCACGCGGGTGATTTCCTTTTCCGTGGCCAGGTCCACAACCGATACGTCATCCGACGGGCCATTGGCGGTGAACAGAAATTTCCCGTCCGGCGAAAACGTCATCCCCCAGGGGCGTTTGCCCACCGGAATCACGTTCAGCAATTCATACGTGTGGGCGTCCAGCACCACGACGGTGCCGGCGCGGCCGGTGGTGGCATAGATTTTTTTACCATTCGGCGAAACCTTCACCGTCATCGGCCGCGAACCTTTTGGCAGCGTAATGACCTTCACCACGCTCTGGCTCGCGGTGTCCACGACGTTCAGTTCGCCAACGGATTCCGAGGGAATGAACGCGCGCGAACCGTCCGGCAAAAAGGCCACGCTGCGCGGACGCGGATGCACCGAAATGTGCGCCAAGACCTTGTATGATTTCGCGTCAATCGCATAAACATCCCCGGCCGTTTCGCAGGTGACGTAGAAAAATTTCTCGTCCGAACTCAGGCCGACGCCTTCGGGTTCGCGACTGACGGGGATGAACGTGATAGCCTGGCCATTGGTGGCGTTCAGGACGGTTGCCGCGCCGACGTCTTCGTTGGCGATGTAAATGCGCGAGCCGTCGGCGTTCAAGGTGAAATTCTCCGGATCGGATCCCGCAGCAATCTTGCGGAGCAATTTTTTCTGGGCCACATCCACCAGGCCAATGCCGTCGGCGTTTTTGTCGGCCTCGGCCTTCTCCTCATCGGTGGCGGAATTCTTTTGGAGGAGGGGATTGCCATGCGCGTCCAGTTGCGGCGGCGGCTCAATCGGGGTGCCGCTCAAGGCCACGTAAACGGTCTGGCCGTCCGGACTGACCCGGATGCCGCGCGGTCGTTTGCCGACCGGTATGTTGGTCACGACCCGATAATCCGTGCCGCTGATGACCGTGAGGTCGCCGGATTTTTCGTTGGAGACAAAAACCTGATAATTCCCCGCCATCGCCCCAACGGCAACCAGGAGCGACAGGCAAAAAACGCATAGGGATGAAATGGCCTTCATGCGTTTCATCCTAGCGGGTGGCAGGAGAAAATGCGAATTCAGTTTGGCGCGGCATGCAAACCCAAGGCGAACCACAAGTTCCCGCCGGTGGCCAGAATAGTTCTCCTCAAGCCGCGCGGCGGGCCGTCGGGGCCGGACGGCATGGTTGCGGGAACGGGGAAAGCTGCTAATTTGGTGGCATTTGTGGGCGGTCCACAGCAGCAAAAGATTTCAGCGACCTCTCATGGCTGCTTGAGCCGGTATAAATAGTTGCCATCTGACATTGGTAAAGTCACCTGATTTTGTCCATTGGTCACAACTGGAGTCGTTGGCAAGTCTCCCCAATCCGTCCCCGTGAGGTTGGAACTCTGCTGCAAAACAACATTGGTTGCTCCGGTTGCCCAAGACAGAACGATGTTCCCATTGGCCATCTGAATTCGTAACGCCGGCACTGGCGCCACGGCTGCAGCCATGGCATGCGGAGTTGCCCCCAATGGTGATTGTTCGGTGTAAAGCACCCCGCCATGCACCACCGCCACCATTTCGGCACCATCCGCCGAAGTCGCCACGGCCCGCCAGTTGGAGGCGGGCACATTGGCCGCCACCCAGCTTGCTCCTGAATCGGTTGAAGAATAAATCAAGCCGCCATTGACCGCAGTTGTCAACTGGCTGCCATCCGCCGACATGGCCAAAGCGCTCCAATTGGCGCTGGGGGCACTGGTTGCAAACCAGGTGGTGCCGGAATTGGTGGAAATATAAATAAACCCGCCATCAATTGCCGCCGCCAGATGACTGCCATCTGCTGATGAGGCGACGGCTGACCAGCTTTGACGCAGGTTGGCGATGACCACGTTCAGGTTGAGCACATTGCTCACGCCCATCTTAACGTTGGGAATGCTGGTATTAAGAACATTGGTGAGACTGATATGGGTTAAGCCAAGAGTGTTGGTGATGACCATTCCGGTGATGTCGGGGATGGTGAGGTAAAAAATCTGCACATTGAGATCTGTTGAATTGGGGACAACCGATCCAACAGCGAGCAAGTTGGTGCCAATTTTGTTGGTAATAACTGAACCAACCTCGAATGTATTGCTGTTTTGAACATTGATGTGCATCCCGGCAATAACATCCGCCGTATTCGTGCCGGTTATGGTGGCGCCGATTGAATTAATGAAAATGGAATAAGTTATATTAACGATGTTTGAACCGATGGCGTTAGTGCCCGTCAAGGTGGTGCCAAATAGATTGGTTGCAATCGCATGACTGCTGGAATTGGTGCTAATGACGGTTAAGCTAAACGCATCGGTGTTGATGATGTTTGTGACCAGCACCGTATTGAATTGTCTCCAAGTGGTTCCGGCGTTGGTTGACCCATAGATATAACCGCCACGGGAGGCTGCCAGCAAATTACTGCCATCCGCCGAGGAAGCGACACTCTGCCAGAAACCGTAGGGCGCGCTCAACGCGGTCCAGGTAGAACCACCGTTGGTGGATTTGTAAGACCAGCCGGAGCGGGAGAGGGCCACCAGCGTATTGCCGTCTGACGAGGAATAGACGGCAGACCAATCTTGGCTGGACACATTATTAGCCACCCATGCAGCGCCTGAATTGGTTGACGTGAATATGCCGCCATTCTTGACTGCAGCCACCAATTTGAGGCCATCTGCGGAGGAGGCCACCGCAGACCAGTATTGGCTGGTGGCATTGGGCTTCCAAGCGATTCCAGAATTGGAAGAGGTATAAATCAAGCCACCATTGGCAACCGCCACTAATTTGCTGCCATCCGCCGACGAAGCAATGCCGGACCAATTTTGCTGCACAGCGTTGGTGGTGATCGATTGGATATTAAGAACATTGCTGATGACCAACTTCATGCCGGATAGGTTGGTGGCAAGAATATTGATGAGATTAGTGTTGATCGCGCCGGTCCCATTGGAAATTACTTTGGTTGCAACCTGTCTGACATTTTGACCGGGAACCACGAGGCCAATGCCAAGCACATTGGTGCCGAGCACATTGGTGTAAACCGGACTGACGCCGAACACATTCTTTCCCTGCTCGTTAATGCCAAGCAAATCGATGATCTTCAATGTGGTTTTCCCCTTTACAGTGGTTTTAGCCCATTTTACGCCAATGGTATTCGTTACCATGATATTTTGATTGGCAATGACTTTGCCGGGGACGGTAAAGCTCCGGCTCACGACATTGGTGGTCAACACATGGCTGTTCTTGTTGGAACAGGTAAGGCTCATGTTGAAGTTATCATAGAAGACGACTTGGCTGCGGCTTTGGCCAGGATTTGCAATGGAAAATTCTTCCCAAGTAACCCCTGAATTAGTTGAGTTGTAAGCATCGTTGCCACCATTGGCGAGCGCCAGCAACCGGATGCCATCCGGCGAAGAATAAACCTTCGACCAGTAGTTGCTGGGCGCACCGGTAATGGCCCAATGACTGCCTGAATCGGCTGAAGTATATATCGAACCACCGCCATAATAGGTTCCACCATTAACTGCCGCCACCAATTTGCTGCCGTCCGCCGAGGAAGCGACCGCCGACCAATTGGTGCTGGGCGCACTGGTGGCCGACCAATGAGCGCCTGAATCAGTTGAGGTGAAAATTCCACCGCCTTGAACCACGGCCGCCAAATTAACGCCATTGGTTGACGTGGCAATATCCGACCAATTGGCGGAAGGTGCCGGGGTTGCCGCCCAAGTATCCCCCAAGTCGGCTGACCGGTAAATCTTTCCACCAAAAACAACAGCCACCAAATTGCTGCCATCCACCGAGCCAGCGATGGCTTGGTAGCTATTATTTTGAGGCAGACGACTGGTGAAAGTCGCGCCGGAATCCTTGGAGGTATAAATTCCGCCCGGACTGGTGCCTGCCACCAACCGGGTGCCATCCGCCGAGGAGGCCAGACAATTCCAGGTATCTATTTGTGCTTTTGACTGCGCCCACCCCAAGCCCCAGTCCGTTGAGGTATAAATCCCGCCGTTGTAAAAGGCTGCCGCCAGATTGCCGCCATTGGATGAAGCGGTCAGCACCGACCAATGAGTTTGATCCGGCGCGCCGGTATATTGCCAGTTGGTTCCGCCATCAGTGGAGATGTAAATCCCGCCAAGAAAGGAATCGGCGGCGATTTTGCTGCCATCCGATGACATGGCAACCGAAGTCCAGTTGTTATAGATGTTGGTGGCATTCCATGATTGAGCAGAGACCTGTCCAGTCTCGAGCATGACCAAAGCCATACAAATTGCAGCCAGCGCAAACGCGGGGTATTTGTTCTTCATAAGACCATTCACCATATTGCCTTTATTAATAAAGGCTTTAAACTAGCAAAAAGGCCGGGCAAACCAATTTCCCAATTGTTAAATTTGTGTGTCAAATGAACGCTTGCAGGGGGCAAGCTGTGTTGCTGTTTGCTTTTTTTCCCGTGGCCTGTCCCACTGCCGAAGGCTGGTGACGGGGGCGGCGCCGGCGGTGCCCGGGGGCGGGCGCGCTCTCTGAAACTGTCGCTTTTTGACCGTCGCCACCGGGGCGGAGCCGGGTTAAGCTGTCGAACCCCGCTTTTTGATGGTTTTTGAACTTTTTAAGCCGTTCCGGCAACTTTCTTAGCCGTTAAATAAGTTGTCGCAGCCTCTGGGGAAGTTGGCGGAAGGCTTCAGAAAGTTGTCGCAGCCGTTCGGGAAGTTGGCGCAGAGATTCAGCCAATTGGCGGATTGTTCCGGGCAACTGTCCAAGGCTTTCAGAAAGTTGGCGGAACGGCTCCGACAGTTCCCGCCGGCGGCCAGAATAGTTCTCCTCAAGTCGCGCGGCGCGCCGTCGGGGCCGGACGGCATGGTTGCGGGAACGGGGGAAGTTGTTAATTTAGTGGCGATGCCGGACATCGTCCTCACCACGCTCAACGCGAAGTTCATCCACGCCGCGTTCGGGCTGCGCTATCTCTTCGCCAATCTCGGCGAATTGCAGCCGCGCGCCGTGATCACGGAGTTCGACATCAACCAGCGTCCGCTGGACATCGCGGAGAAACTCATCGCGCTGAACCCGAAAATTCTCGGCGTGGGCGTTTACATCTGGAATGTCGCGGAAACCACCGAGGTCATCGCCATCATCAAGCGCGTCCGCCCGGAAATCACAATCATCCTCGGCGGCCCGGAAGTGAGCTACGAAACCGAGGGGCAACCCATCGTGGAACTGGCCGACCACGTCATCACCGGCGAAGGCGATTTGAAATTTGCCGAGGTGTGCCGGGGGTTGCTGTTGGCTGGAGTTCAAACTTCAGCTTGTTCGGCGGACACGCTAAAGCGTGAACTCCAACTCCCCAAGTTCATCGCCGCCGAGCTGCCGGATTTTTCGCGCCTCGCCCTGCCCTATGATTTTTACACGGACGCCGACCTCGCGCATCGCATCGTGTATGTAGAGGCGTCGCGCGGTTGTCCGTTCTCGTGCGAGTTCTGCCTGTCGTCGCTGGACATTCCGGTGCGGCAGGTGCCGCTGGAAAAATTTCTCACCGCAATGCAACGGCTGCTGGATCGCGGGCTGAAACAGTTCAAGTTCGTGGATCGCACGTTCAATCTCCACATCGCCACGAGCAAGGCCATCCTGGAATTTTTCCTCGCGCGTCATCAGCCGGGAATGTTTTTTCATTTCGAACTGGTGCCGGACCGGCTGCCGGACGAGTTGCGCGCAGTCATTGCGAAATTTCCGCCCGGCTCGCTGCAATTCGAGGTCGGCATCCAGACCTTCAATCCTGAGGTCGGCCAGAACATCAGCCGCCGGCAGAACTACGAGCGGCTGGCGGACAACTTTGCTTTTCTGCGGAATGAGACGCGCGTTCACATCCACGCGGATTTGATCGTCGGCCTGCCGGGAGAAACGCTGGAAAGTTTTGCCGCCGGCTTTGACAAATTGATCGCGCTCGGTCCACAGGAAATTCAGGTGGGCATCTTGAAGCGGCTGCGGGGCACGCCGATTGTCCGGCACGACACCGACTGGCGGATGATTTACAATCCGCATCCGCCCTACGAAATTCTCCAGAACGAGCTGATTGATTTCGCAAAGATGCAACGGCTGCGCCGCTTTGCGCGCTACTGGGACATGGTCGGCAACAGCGGCAACTTCAT
>PLYV01000022.1 GCA_003151855.1 Limisphaerales bacterium
ATCGCCTACAAGATCGCCGCCCACGCCGCCGATTTGGCGAAAGGCCATCCCGCCGCGCAATACCGCGACAACGCCCTGAGCAAGGCGCGCTTTGAATTCCGCTGGGAAGACCAGTTCAACCTCGGCCTCGATCCCGTGACCGCGCGCGAATTCCACGACGCCACGCTGCCGCAGGACGGCGCCAAGACCGCGCACTTCTGTTCCATGTGCGGCCCGCATTTCTGCTCGATGAAGATCACCGAAGACGTCCGCAAATACGCCGCCGAACAAGGCCTCGCCGAGGAAGAGGCGCTGAAGAAAGGCATGGAAGAAAAGTCGAAGGAGTTCGTGGAAAAAGGCGCGGAGGTTTACGCGAAGGCGTAAGACCCGAGCGGCTATCTCTGCCTCATGGCTTTGCCTGGATGATGACGCGCCGGTAGGCGAACAGCGGCGGCGTGCCATCGTCCTCGGCCTGCAAGATCACATGCACTGTGCCCGGCTTGGTCACGGCGGGCAAAATGACCTCCGTATTCAGTCCGTTGGTTTGCGTGAGCGTCGCGCCTTCAATGCTTCCGGCTTCCGGGTAAAGCCACCAGCTCACTTTGACCTGCTGTCCGTCATCGCCGGCATCCGTTCCTTCCGCCGAGAGCTTCACCGTGGAGCCGCCTTTGGCGGACACCAGCACCACGCCGGTGGAATGATCGCCGTTGAGCGCCGGACGCGGATTATGGTTCGCCTTTTTGAAATCCTCCGCGACGCACCAATCCATCCGCGCCGCGAAATCGTCTTGGAACGGTTCCCGCCAGCGCCAAATCGTGGCGTGATTGGATGTCTCGGTGCGGCCGTTGTCGGCGGTGACCGTGTCACGGTTGTTCACATTGTCGGTCCAGATCGGATGCGATTCGCCGGCGGGTTGATAAAGCACATAACGTCCGCCCCAGCCGCCGTAGGCCGGACTGAGTTCCCAGCCTAGGCCGTGGTCAATGAGCCCGAGGAAACTCGGAGTGTCGCCTTCCATGATGTATTTGAGCGGCGGATATAGCGCGCCGAGCGGGCCGTGCTGCTTGATGACGTGCGTCTCCAGCCACGGATTGTCCACCATCTCGAAGTGGTGGCTGACGCCGATCCGGTAATTCCGGTCGCCGGAAATGCCCGTCCAAGTGGCGCGGTAATATTGCGCCCAGTCCGGATTCGAGGGCGATACGATGTAAAACAGTTTGGGAAACTCGCGCCGAATCCAAGGACCGGCGTCGTCTTGATCGGAAATGGAATAAACCTGGAGCTTGGCGACGAAATTTTCCAGCTCGCCCGCCGAACGAGATGCCCGCACGTCCCACAGCGCTTGGGCGAGCGTGTTCGCCCCGCCCCAAATGCTGATCCAGACCGGCCGATCGTCGGTGCGGTCCACGGCGGCGATGAGACGTTGCGAGCCCGCCGTGCTTTTGCCCGCGCCGACGTCCGCCATGCCGTAATGAGTTTGACCCGTGGCCGTCACCGCGAGCAGGCTTTCCGCCGGCGGGAAGCCGTCCGCGTGCTTGAGCAGGTTCGTCCGCACTTCGCCATAAGCCATGAGGTCGCGGCGGATAAGGTCTTCGCGCGGACCTTGCCTCAGCCAGCACGAAGTCGTGGCCACGAGGCCCTCCACGTCGAACTGGTCCGCATAGACCAGCAGGCGGACGAGCGATTCCTCGTCATCGGGTTCGTTGGAGACATCCGTGAGGACGAGCAGGCGCGGTTTGAGGTGGGGCAGGGTCTGAAAACTTGCCTGCGCCAGGACCGGCGACGCGGCGGTGACCAAAGCCAGCAACGGCATCACGGCCGCGGCCCGCAAGGTGTTCAAGGTGATTCCACGCATAAGGTGACGCGGCCATGGTAGGCCAGGGCGGCGGCCCTGCCAATCCGAAGAAATCCATTTCAGCCCGTGTTTAAACTCTGTGCCTCTGCGTCTATGTGGCTACTCACAATTCAATTGGTGGAAGTTCGTTGATTCTGTGTTTGCTGTTTTGCGTCATGAAAATGTTTCAAGGCTGTCGTCTTGTCGCGCATTAAAAGCGGTTGACGGCGCGGAGGATTTCTTGGCTTGATGGGAAAATGAAGCGGAACGGAATTTTGTTTGTCATGGCCTATCACAGCCGGCGGGAGTTCGACCAATACCGGCGCATCCTCGATCATTGGGAGGAATTGGTGGAGATGAATTCCCCGTTCCGCATCCTGTTCGTGGATTCCATCGGCGAAAAAATCCGAACGCACCTGCCGCACGACACGATTGAGTATGCCGATCCGCCCGGATTGCGGCGGCACCAGTGCATCAACCTGAAATGGGCTTTCGTCGCGCGGCACGTCGAGGAAGCCCGCGATTGCGCGCTGTGGTTTTGGTGGGAGGCCGACGCGCTGCCCGTCCGGCGGGATTGCTTCGAGTTTTTCAAGGGGCTTTGGCGCGGTTCCCACCGCATCATGGGCTATCACGTGAAGGACGACATGTGGGGCATGCGCCACCGGATCAACGGCGTGGCCTTTTACGCGCGGGACTATTGGAGCTATTTCCAACCGAGTTACGACCCGGCCAAGACCTTCGACACCTGCAAGCGGTTTGATCCGCGCGCCGACCGCGCGCACTTCGCGGAGCTGAACCGCTGGTATGGCCTGGTCTTCCACGAAAAATCCTCGCGCCGGCCGTTCATCCTGTCGCCCGGACTGCGTCTGGTGCACGGCATCAAGGACGAATCGCTGCTGGAACACGTGCTGGGCAGGCACCGGCATTTTCCGGTGCGCAGCGACGCCTATCGTGCGGTGCGAAACCGGTATCGGTGGCTGGCGGCGAATTGGGGCCTGAAAAACATTCCGCCGCCGGAACGCTGATTCAGCCTTCCATCCCGCCGCCGGGCGTCACACCTTTTTCACGAAGCAGTGCGAGCCGCCCCGGCCACGATTACCTGAACTCTGAACTCCTGCGCATTCAAGCATGGTAATCCGTGCAATTGGGGTAAATGGGTTCGGTTTATGGAGCCAATCCAAGGGTTTTGTCTAAAGGGTTGATTTCAATCGCCTTGGCAGGCTCAAGAGCAACGAAACGGCAGAATTTTGCCGCAATTATGCCCTTTTTGACCGTTTTGCTTACAGACATAGCTTCTGTGTCTGTAAGCAAAGACGTCGTGTCTGTAAGCAAAGACATTGAGTCGGCAGGCAAATCCACTGTGTCGCCAGACTCAAGGGCTGTGTCTGCCGACAAAATGCTGCTGTCGGCAGGCTGGATAGAGATGTCTGGAGACAAAAGTTGTTGTCTATAGGCAAGACCCGCGTGTCTGGAGGCACGGCCAGGTTGTCTGCAAGCATAGCTGTGGTGTCGGCAGGCAAACCGGGATTGTCGGCAGACAAAATGATTTTATTCACAGGCAAAGCCGGATTTCAATGCCGGTTCCGAATATGGCCTTGTAAGAACGGTGGCGTAAGGTTCGCGGCAAGTTAATGTAACCGATTCAAGGTTGGCGCGACGGAGGAACTGGAATTCCGGCAAGGCTCGAAATCCACGGGCATGGATCTCTCGCTCATCTATCCGGTGGACCCGACGCAATTGCCCCAGGAACTCGCCGGCGGGCAACGGCCGCCGAAGGAGTAAGTTACGCCACCCGCTTCGGGGCAGCCAAAATCTCCTGTTCCGCGGCGATGAGCGCGTCGCGCATGGCTTGGACGTCGGCTGCGGCGCGGAGTTGATCCAGCAACTTGGTCTTCGTCGCCAGCAGACACAGCCGGGCCAGCGTATGCAGATGCAGCCGGTCGTCTTGGCAGCAAATCAGGAAGAACAGTTGCGTCGGCTCGCCGTCGGGTGCGCCAAAATGGATGGGCTGAATCGGCCGGCCAACCACGATGAACGAGGTCTCAAACAGGTAAGGTTCCTGGGTGCGCAGATGGGGCAGGGCGAAGCCGCCTGGCATGGCTGTGGAGCACAATGCTTCGCGCGCTTCCAGGCTGTCCACCAGGGTTTTGGGGTCATTGAGCTGGCCGGTCTTTTCGGCGAGCGCCACGAGGTCGCGCAGGACGGAAGCCTTGGTCTTGGAGGTCATGGCGGAGTCCATGGCTCCGGTGGCCAGCATTTCCGGCAGGATGGTCTCGTGCGGCAGGATCTTGCGGATGTGGCGCGTGGATTTTTCGTGGTAGGCCGCCAGTCGGTCGGTGGAAAAACCCAGGATGCGCCGCGAAGCCCACTCGTCAATTTCGCCCTTGCGGAAAACCAGGCGGCTGCCGCGTCTTTCAAAGGGAATCTCACGGTCTTTCACGCGTTGTTCAATATCCGCCGGCGTGAGGTTCAGATAATCCGCGACGGCTTCCACGTTAAATAATCGGAATAACATAAACATATTTTCCTTCAACGGTGTTTTTATGCGGACGGTCAAAGAACGGACTTTTCCCGTTCAACTTAAGTCTTTATGAAAACAAACCATACGCCTGTGCCATGGAGAAACAAATCAAAATGCATCCGTGGACATTCACCTGACAGCCCGCAGCGATTGCCGAAGGAACTTGCCGGCGGGGCGTGGACGCCGAAATGGCGAATTGAACTTAGGGTTACCCCCCATGGTCATGGACCAACGGATGCGTCATCTTGGATTGTTAATCAACCAACCAACCAACATTCCACTTATGAAGAAAATCATTGTCTCCTGCCTGGCGGTCATGGCCCTCGCGTTCATCTCCGGCTGCGCCTCGGATGAATCTCATAGCCGCACCACCACGTCGCAGCAAACCACGGTGCCGGGTCCGACCACCACGACGACCACGGATACCCAGTCCAAATAAGGTTTCCTCCACCCGGCGGGTTGCGGCATGACGGAATGCGACTCCGTGAGCCGTGATCTGCCGGGATTTTCGAGCGTGGTCGAATCCAAACGCTTCACGCCTTTTTCACCAAGCAGGCTTGCAGCCCGAATTTCAACGGGATTTCCGGCTGCGGTTCGTGTCTGCCGCCGAAAGCGTTCTGGCTCTCCTGACAGGGCATCAGGAGAGCCAGGGAAAGTAACCACGGTTACTTTTTTTTGCCGGCGGCGGACTTGGCGGCGGCTGCGGCGCTTTTCTTGGCGTTGGCGCTGCTGGTTTTGGCGTCTTTCTGGCCGGATTTCTTCTGGTTGGCTTTCGGGGATTTATCGCCCATAACTTTTTTTGGTGGTTCTGCGGTTGACTGGCCTGCGGCATGGAAGTTTCTCCGAAGGCAATCGCAGGGTGCGGGACGGCGCGGTGATTGTAAATGATAGACGCAAGCCATCATCTGGCGCCCGGAAGATTTTCCAGTGCGCCCGGAAGGAACGAAGCGGGGACGGAAAATCAGGCCCAGGCCGCGAGAATCGCTTCCGCCTTCACGACCTGCTCGGCCGAACCGGTGAAAGCGTATTTGAATTTTCCCGCGCGCCGGGTGACCTGCACCTCGATGGTTTCCAGGCCGCTGTTCTTCATCGCGAGGCGGAGTTGCTTGTAGATTTCCTTGATCCCGTGTTGTTGGAGGCTATTGCTCATGCTCCAGCTTCAGCGTGCGCCGGGGACATAGCAATGTTAAACGCCGTTTGTTTTGGGCGGCATTCGAGGGCAGGCAACCCATCAAGGCTGCCAGCGGCCGGCGAATTTGTCCGGTGACCTCAAAGTCGGGACCGAAGCTGACGAAGAAAAACCGCGCCGGCCACGAGGGGCAACCGGAATCGTTTTCCAGCGCCGCGATTTATCTGGCGCGGGGAAATTGCCAGGGGAAGAAAAGAAATTCATCTCTCTTGCGTTTTAATTCAAGAGAGATGACCGGCGGGCCGGACTATTTCTTTTTGCCGGCGGCCTTCTTTTTCGGCGCGGGTTTCTTGGCGGCGGGTTTCTTCGCTTTGGATTTGGTAGCCATGATGTTTTAACTTTTGGTTGACCGAGTTGACTGTTTGGCGGGATGGAAGTTTCCCCGCCGGCAACGGCATCATGCGCCGGTCAAAGCCGCTTGTAAATACTGCTTGTAATTTTTTTCGGCGCGGTCACTCCGGCGGAAAAGTCTAACCGCGCTGGCGTGTGACCCGGATTTCCGGCTGGTAAAGCACGCGCACCAGCAGGTCGCCGCGCCCGCCGCGCGGCCGGGGCAAACCCTCGTTGGCCACGCGGAGAATTTCGCCCCGGCCCACGCCGCGCGGGATGGTCACGCGCACCATGGTGCCGGTGAGGCCGCGCAGCATTTCCGTGCCGCCCTGCGCGGCGCGTTCAGGTTTGATTTTCAGGTCGCAGCGCAAATCGGAGCCGCGTGTTTTGTAGCGGAAATCCGGTCCCGCCTTCACCCGCACCGTGACGCTGCCGCGCGCGAACGGTTCGCCGCGCGGAATCTTGAAGCGTGTGCCGGGCGCGGTCGCCGGCGGCACGCGCAGTTCGTAGGTCTCGGGGCCGTGCGGGTTGGCCGGGTCGTTCACGCGGAGGGTGAGGTTGGTTCCGCGCAAAAAATCTTCGAGGCGCAGATGAACTTCCTGCGTGAGGTTGCCGGACAAATTTCCGCGGCGTGCCGGCGCGGCGGATTTTTCCGGCGCCGCCAGTTCCGCGTCGTAAGCCGTGCGGCGCGCGGGGTCGCTCAAAATTTCATGCGCCGCGTTCAATTCCTGCGTCCGGGACTGCGCATCGCGCGCGCCGTTGTTCACATCCGGATGATGCTGTTTGGCGAGCGTGCGATAGGCGGCGCGGATCTGCGCGGCGGTGCAGCGCCGGTGCAGGCCGAGCGTGGCGTAATGGTCTGGCAGGACGGATTTCAACGCGGCGAAGTTAGGCGATTTTCCGGCGGCACGCCACGGCCAAGTTAATTGCTGCTATCGCCTCCGCATCTGTTATGATGCAGCTTTATGTCATTCAGTAGTCTTGGCCTTGATGCCAAAATCTTGCGGGCAGTCACGGAAGCCGGTTACACCGAGCCGACGCCGATCCAGGCCGCCGCCATTCCGCCAATCATTGCGGGTCACGACCTCATCGGCATTGCGCAGACGGGCACGGGCAAGACCGCCGCGTTCACGTTGCCGATGCTCACGAAGCTCGCCGCCGCGCAGGCTGCCGCCGGGCCGAACCGCCGCACGCGTGTCCTCATCCTTGCGCCCACGCGCGAACTCGTCGTGCAGATTGAGGAAAACATCCGCGCCTACGCCAAGCATCTTCCGCTCACCATCGCCACGGTTTTCGGCGGCGTGGGTGAACAGCCGCAAATCCGCGCGTTGCGTTCCGCAACTGACATTGTGGTCGCGTGTCCCGGACGCTTGCTCGATTTGCTCGGACGGCGCAATGGTGATTTTTCCGGCCTGCAATTTCTTGTCCTCGATGAAGCCGACCGTATGCTCGACATGGGTTTTCTTCCGTCCATCCGCCAGATCGTCCGCCAGCTTCCGAAGCAACGTCAGACGCTGATGTTCTCCGCGACGCTCTCGAAGGAGATTGAATCGCTCACGCATGAATTTCAGCGCGCGCCGAAAATTGTCCAGATTGGCCGGCGCGCCAATCCTGCCGAAACCGTCACGCAACTCGTCTATGAAGTGCCACGGCATCTCAAGACTTCGCTGCTCATCCATCTGTTGAAAGAACCCAACATGGACATGGTGCTGATTTTTTCGCGCATGAAACACGCGGCGGATCGCCTCGCGCGCCAGTTGGAACAAGCGGGCATCAAGACCGCCACGCTTCACTCCAACCGCTCGCAGAACCAGCGTTTGCGTGCGTTGCAGGATTTTAAGTCCGGCACCGTGCGCGTGCTCGTGGCGACGGACATCGCGGCGCGCGGCATTGATGTGGACGGGATTTCGCATGTCGTGAATTATGATTTCCCGATGCACGTCGAGGATTACATTCACCGCATTGGCCGCACTGGTCGCGCGAATCAGATTGGCGACGCCATCAGTTTCGTCACGAACGAGGATCACGGCGAATTGCGTGCGCTGGAAAGATTCATCGGTCGCGGCATCGTGCGGAAAAAGGCGGAGGGATTTAATTATTCGCAGTCCGCGCCGCCGTTCAATCCCGCCGACGAAGAACGTCGTCATCCTCGGCAACAGCAGCGCGGCCAACGTCCGCCGCGCAACGACCAGCGCAGTCAGCAAAATTCCCAGCGCCCGTCATCCGCGCCGCGTCCGCCGCAAGGTGGCCGTCCGCAGTTTGGATCTCGTCCGCAAAGTGGTCGCCCGCAGTTCAGCGCTGGTCAGCGTCCGCCGTCAGAGCCGGCGAGCGGCAACCGCGAAGGCGGCAACGAACGGCATTTCCCCAGCAGCGCCCCGCGTTCAGGCCGTTCGCGCTGGCGGCGTTGAAGGTTTTTCCGGCGGCAGCGGGGAGATGAGCGTCGCGCCCTTGAGCAGGCGGCAGAAATCTTTTTTGCTCGTGTGCTCGTGCTTGCCGTCGGTGAACTTGAGGTTCGACGCGGACTTGTAGCCGACTTCGAGGCGTTCGAGCTGCACGATGCGGACGAATTCATCGCCACATTGCCAGATCTGGCCTTGTTTGAGTTTCATAATCAGTTGAACGCCGTTCAGGCCTTCTTCACGAAACAGGCTTTCAGGCGCACGCCGATGCCGTCCACCTTGCAGTCAATTTCATGGTCGCCGTCCACGAGGCGGATAGGCTTGGACTTTGAGCCGCCCTTGAGCACCGACGAACCGCCGAGCTTCAGATCCTTGATGAGGACGACGCAATCGCCGTCGGCGAGGACGTTGCCGTGGGCGTCTTTGACCACGCGCGGCGCTTCGGGCGCTTCGGGCGTGGCTTCGCGCGGCCATTCATGGCCGCAGGTGACACATTCCCATTTGTCGGGAAACTCCAACACTTCGGTCATCTCGCACATCGGGCAGGCAGGTTTGCTCATAAAGGAGCAGCATAGCAGTTTTCTGCGCCGCAACACAACCCGAACTTGGGTAACCTTCCGCCGTCCGCAACCCGCCGCCGATTGGTCTCGGAAAATCTTTTAGGCGCGGATCTTGATGACCACCTTGCGGACAGTCTCCGCATTGCCATATTCGATGCCCGGCGCGTGGCCGTCTTCGGGAAAGAAAATCGCAAATTCACCCGCCACCAGATTCACCGGCGTCGTCCGGGCCGGCAGGGCATAAAACGCCACGTCCTTCTCGCCGTTGTAAGGCTGCGTGATTTTCAGCGTGGCGCGTGGCGCCCACAACAGCGTTTCCTGTCCCGACTGGATGAACTGGATGTCAATGTAGCGCTCGTGCGACTCAAAAGTCCCCTGCGCCACCGGCTTGGTGGTGTAGCTCTGCACCAGCGCGAAGCAATTGTCGCCGTTCAAGTCAAAGCGGCCGAGCGGCTGGTCGGCGGGCAGCTTCTTCAAAAATTCAAACGCGGCGGCAAAGCGCGGATGCAGGCCGGCGTAGCGATGACAAAGTTCAAGCGTATCAGTGATCATGGCGAAAGATTAGCGGCTGGGATGGCGCCGGTGCAAGCTGATGCGTTCGCGGGCGGTGTCCAAATCATAATCGTAATCCTAATCTTAATCTGGGGTTTCTGCCGATTACGATTACGAACAAGATTATGATTAAGACAACACACCCGGTTCGCGTTCCGGCGCTGGTTGAATTATGCTCATGCCATGGAAAAGAAATCCGTTCCGATTGACCCGCGCGTCACCATCGGCCATGTCCATCTGAAAGTCGCCGACCTCGAACGCGCGCTGCAATTTTACTGCGGCGTGCTCGGCTTTGAATTGCAGCAGAAATTCGGCGCGTCCGCCGCGTTCATTTCGGCGGGCGGTTATCATCATCATATTGGATTGAACACCTGGGAGAGCCAGGGCGGTTCGCCGCCGCCGCCGCGCAGCACCGGGCTGTATCACGTCGCCATTTTGTATCCCGACCGCGCCCAGCTGGCGGATGCCGTGCGCCGCGTGCTGGCGGCGGGCGGGGAACTGGACGGCGCCGCCGACCACGGCGTGAGCGAGGCGGTTTATTTGCGCGACCCCGACGGCAACGGCGTGGAACTCTACCGCGACCGTCCCGCCGCCGAATGGCCGCGCACGCCGGCCGGCGAACTGGCGATGTTTACGCGGGAACTGGACTTGGCCGCGCTGCTGAAAAGCTGACGGCTGCCGAGGCCGAGGAAAAAACCAGCGAAACGGTCATCCAGAAAATCTTTGATGAACTACCTGTGCCGTGAAAACGAAGGCAGAAGGGAATGCCGAATGAATGCCGTTGTAATTTGGACGCAGGACTGACCCTTTTACAACCTTGCTTTACGAAAAAAGCCGGTTCAATTCTTCCGGGTTGGTCGTGTAGTGCGAATCCGTCAGGAATTTGGTTTTGGCGGCCGGCAGCTCAAATTTCTTGAGGATGGCGCGTTTAATTTTCGGTTTGTGCAGCACCTTGTCCATGAAGATGTGAAACTTTTGGGATGTCTTCGAGAACAAAACCCGGCCACGCGGGACTTCCTGATAATCCAGTTTTTTCAGTTCAGGATTTTGTTTCTGAAATTGCGGCCAGAAATTCACATGATCTGCCAGCCCGTTGATGGCATCGCCATATTCCTCCCCAGCCTGAAGCGCCCAAGTCGCCGCCAAAAGTTTTTCATGGAACACCCAAAAAATACCGACCTTTCCACAAGCAAAGGCGGACGGAAGTTTGGCGTTGGATAACTTATTTAACTTCATGAGGACTGCCAACGAGTGCGCAGCCAGGGTTTTGTTGTGCAAAAATGCGGCGGGCTGCTCCGGGATCAGAAGCCATTACTATTGTTTTCTGCATGGGACTGTTCCCTTTCAGGAGCCGATAGGTGATTTCGTATTTTCTCATAGGTGTGGTTTTTAATTAAAGTTACAACTGTGATAGGATTTCTGCTTTCTTTGAACTGTATTCTTCTTCGGAAATGAGATTTTGGTCAAGCAACGATTTTAGTTTTTGAAGCCTAGTGGCAGGATCCAAAAAATCCGCTGCCACCGGAGTCGCCTCCACGGTTTCCTTGTATTTTTCCTTACCTAAAAGAACTCCCCAAAGCATCACGCATTCTTCGCCCTCCATGTCTTTAATCGTTACGACTGCATCTTCAGGCCAATTGAGACCACTTTCTTCAAAAGCTGCTTGCGGGACATTGTTAAGCGCTTTTATTAAACTTTTGGCATCAAGATTATTCGTGTGAATACTGCCTCCCCATGCCAGATTCCAACCATTCTCAATCATAACACAAGCCACCTTTTTCCACCACATCTCCGCATCCTTATCACCTTGCTCGGTTTCAACTACCTTGGCCATTGGGTGGACGCTAATCCACTGACGCACAGCCACGTTGTGGGGTAGAATCGCCTTGATGAACATTGTGAGGGCTACGATGGGTGCTCGTGCTGTGCGGCCGATTTTTTCGCTGATGTTGAAATACTGCCCGGTGTTGCTGAACCACATACCACCATCAAGATCCGAGCCATCGTTATCAATGTCTTTTTCCATATTTCCTCTTTTGATAGTTATTTTAAGCGGCTCATCAATTGGCCTTTGAATAAACGCTTGTATCGGGTTGCGTCGTCGCCCTGCCCCGAAATGCGCCCGTCGGCTTTTTTGATAAACTCCGCATCTTTTTTGGTTTTGACCCAAGCGATTACGTCACCTTTGTAATTCACGATGGCGAAAGGAAATCCGGGCGGCGCGTCCGGGTGTGATGGTTTGATTTTCCAGTTGTTCATAGCTTTCTAAAAACATTGAGGCCCGTCATGAATCAACAGGCATGTCAAGCATATCGGGCGGCGTGATGACGACAAGACCCATAAATTCCTTAAATGCTTCGTTGTTTTTCTTTCCGTCCCAACGATCACCGGTCCCCCAAGTAGGAGGGTTTTTCCATGTGTCGAACCAGCCATTAGGTTTGCGTGAACTTGGGTGACGGAACACCTCAATGTTCCCAGGGAAAGCGGATGACATCATTGATCGCATCTTCGCATCTGGCGATAAAAGCGCAGAATCCCAACTCCAACCGCCCAATGTTGCGATTTTATGTGGTTCGAGACAATGGATGAGCATATCCAACCAATGCCACAAGCAAGGAACGCGGCTAATATCTGAATGAATTCCATAGACATCTGTGGATATATTGCCACAGCGAAACCAAGGCCAAATGTTGTAAACAAAAATACGATTCTCGGCGATAAATTCGTCAGGCTTCATTCCTAAACTGGTTGCCTTGTCTTCTATCACACCAAATAGCCGTTTTGTTGACCTATCTTTGGCCATGCTAATCTTTGCTGTATCCTTTACCTGATCCACACCCCAATCGCGCCCGGCATGAATTGTTTGGGCGGCAAAGGTGTCATTATCTTTGCCAAGAATCAGGATGGGTTTAGCGTCCTTACCAAGGTGCGGATGCTGCGCCCAACACCAAAGGCAATAGTCAGACCAAGGCCCCAACAAGATTGACAAGCCTTGTGTTCCGCCAGTGTTAAATCCGCAAAATTCTGGAATGCTTTTGGGAATGAAACCGGAAGCTCCCTTTACAGTTGCCAGAGGTGCCAATGAGTGAAAGTCGCAGGGGTTAAACTTAAAGGAACCGCTATGCAGCCAGCTTTTATAGACCGAAGGTGATGCACAATTTGCCAAGTAGTTGATTGGCTGTGGACATTTTTTATCAGCGCAATTCTGGCACCCTTTATCCGTCAAGCCGCTCAAAGAAATTCCGCCATGACTCGGATGCGGGTCAACGCCATGAGCAATTTCTTCGGCCAATGCGATTAAGCATTGGTGATTGTTTCGGAGGTAATCCCATATTTGAGTTCTCATAAAATTATTTTGCAGTGAGGTTGGAGGCTGGAATTTCCAGAGCACTCCCGTAATGCGCGTCCCAGCCGTGTTTGCCGAATGGCTCAATTATCTTCCCTTCATCCACCGGGTAAAACGGCTGGAAGCAGCCGGATGATTTTTCGTAGTAGCCTTCAACTTTTACCACCGCGTCGGCAAACTTCATGCCGATGGTCAGAAAATTCTGCCCGTTCCACAACGCCACGTTGCCGTTACGCCCGCGCCCGACATACCAGCGACCTTCGACCAGTTTGGCCTTGGGGATGGGGTTTAGAATCACGAAACGAGAATTCCGCAACGCCAACTTCGGCACAAGAAAAAAGCGGACAAAATGTTGGCCTTGAATTTTTGGTGCCAGACGAGGGCAGCAGGATTAAAATTAGGGCATGAGCGAAGCGCCAATTCATTCCGGGGATCGTGAGATTGAGCTGATAGATTTTTCATTTGAAGCTTTTGCAGATACAACGCTGGCGGAAAACATTGAACTGCTTGGCGGGTTGGCCGATGGCCGCCATTCGCCGGAAACTCACTGGCCGATATTTTGGCGGGTATTCCACAAACTTTCACTAACACCCGACCATCCTTGCGACCGGGATGCCATTGCCCAATCACTCATCCAAGCCTACCACCGGTTCACGCCCGAACAGCAATATGTGATTTGTGATTTTTATTTTGCCGCGCAAATGCAAGAGGTGCTTGGTTGGTGGGTGGCAGACTGGCAAAAACAAGTTGTGAAACAAATGGTAAATATGCCCAGCCACATTTGGGATTTTCAAGCCGCCCGCGTCAGGGAGAGAAAGAATGATGAATACTCCCGGATTGAAGACGCCCGGAGTGCCCGCCGAAAGAATAATACCAAGGCAGCGGAACAACTACCATTGGGAGCCTAAAAGCGGCATTCAGTCGTTTCGCAGGCCATGGCTTTTGATTTATTTTCCGATGTAGGAAGCGAATACGCCAAGCGGCCTCCGTTTCCGAAGGCCGCTCGCGTTTTCTGGATTTAATTCTTACGGATGCGGGGTTGCTGCTGGCGTCGGCGTCGGTGCCGGCGTCGGCGCGTGGTTGCCGCCGTGGTCGGGCGGGAAAACGCCGAGCAGAAATTCGCCGCGCACGCCGGCATTGGCGGGGTCGCTGGCCGGCCATTCCAAATCGGCGGCGTTTTGAATGGTCAAAATAAATTCATAGAGCTTGGCGGCATCGGCGTTCTTTTGCGTGGTGGTGTCTTTCGCGCCGCTGATCTGCTGCACGCGGTAGGTTTCCGCCGGGCCAAAGGCGTTGCGCGCGGTTTGAAAGGCCGTGGTCTCGGCGTCCGTCCAGCCTTTCTGTTTGAGCGTGGGCAGGTTCGCGGCGTTTTGCACGGAGCCGAGCACGGTGTCGCAGCGGGACAGAAATGTGGCGAGATCGTTTTTGTCATGCGCGCCGATCTGAAATTCCTGATGGAGTTTCACGGTTTGGCCGGGGAAGGCGAGTTTGGCGGTCTTGGCGGCCTGCGTCATGCAGGTGTGCAGGGTGGTGAGATTCTGCTGCTGGACGGTGGTGAGGTTGCCGAGTTCGCCTTTGGCGGTTTTCTGGCCGGTGACCTCGCCGGCAACCTGGGTGCAAAGCGCGTCGGCGGCGCTGATGTAGGTGGGGTTCAGCCGCGTGCCGATTTCGGCGTGGTTCTTGGCGGCGGCGATGATGAGTCCGCCTTGATGGGTGAGGATGGCGGTCGGGAAGTGCGGGCGATGGGGCATAGTTTTTTAGGAGTTGGGAGTTAGGATTTGGTGAAAATGTCTAAATTGCTGTGAAACAGGGTATTGCAAACCTGTTTCGGCCTCCAAAAAATCGGGGCAGGGGCTTTCAAAACCGGGGCAAGGGTAAAAAATTCGGGGCAAAGCCGGAAAA
>PLYV01000282.1 GCA_003151855.1 Limisphaerales bacterium
ACATGATGCCGCTCGCGCCGACCGATGCGTGGCTCGCCGAGGTGAAGTCGCGCGTCATCGAGCTGCCGCTCGCGCGCAAGCAGCGGTTCATGCGCGATTACCAGTTGCCCGCCGGCGACGCGGAAGTGTTCAAGAGCAACGTCGCGCTGGGAAATTATTTTGAAGGGCTCGCCAAGCAGTCGAAGAATCCCAAGGCCGTCGCCAACTGGATCATCAACAACCTGCTCGCCAAGCTCGCCAAGCTCGCCGAGGCGAACGAGGCCGAGGCCGAGGAACAGGCCGCGCTCGGCATCGAACTGGCCGACATGAAGCTGTCCACGCTGGCGGACTTGAAGTTCAAGCCGGCGGCGTTGCTGGAACTCGTCGCGCTGGTCGAGGCCAAGACCATCAGCAGTTCCGCCGCGCAGCAGGTGTTNNGGCAAGGCCAACCCCGCGCTCGTCGGCGAGATTCTGGAGCGGAAGCTGAAAGCGTGATTACACGGTCACGGTTCCAACGAAATTGGCGAGGCCAGCCAGATAATTATTTTCCGGTGTAACAACGCCCTCGTTTCGCTTAATTGCTCTGGATATGATGTCCACATGAGCAGCGCAGCATCTTCCCGCGAAACCCCGCGCCTGTTTCCCAACACGCGCTGGTCGGTCGTGCTCGCCACGCGCCAGCCCACCCCCGAATCGGCGGCGGCGCTGGAAACCATCTGTCAGGCTTACTGGTATCCGCTCTATGCCTACGTCCGGCGCTGCGGCAAATCGCCGCACGACGCGCAGGATTTGACGCAGGCATTTTTCTGCCGCCTGCTCGAAAAGCGCTGGCTGGATTCCGCCGACCGCGAGAAAGGCAAATTGCGGTCGTTCCTCATCGTCGCGTTGAAAAAATTCATGAGCAATGAATGGGATCGCGTCTCCGCCCAGCGGCGCGGCGGCGGGCAGGCGCACGCGCAGATGGACACGGCTTTTGCGGAGAGCCGCTTCGCCACGGACACCCAGGCGCTCGCGCCCGATGAAACTTTCGACCGGCAATGGGCATTGACCCTCATCAGCCTCACCACCACCCGGCTGCGCGGGGAATTCACGGCGGCGGGCAAGCCCGGCGATTACGACGCGCTAAAAAACTGCCTGCTGGCCGACCGGGGCGCGATTGACTACGCAGTGGTTGCCAACCAGCTCGGGGTGAACGAAGGCGCGGCGCGCGTGGCCGTGCACCGGCTGCGGAAGCGCTTCCGCGAAATCTATCGCGAGGAAATTTCCCAGACGCTGGCCGAGGACGCGGACTTGGATTCCGAATTGCGGCATCTCGCCGCCGCCTTGGCACGGCAATAAAACTGAAACCGCCGGTAACAAACTCAAACCAGTTCTTAAGTAACGGGCATGAACACCGAACCGATGCCGAAATGTCCGCAGTGCGGGGCGCTCCTGCCGCCCGACGCGCCGGAGGGACTCTGCCCGCGTTGCGTCATGGCGATGAACCTCAAGACGGATACCGTCTTCTCCGGCGACGCCCACGCCGCCGCCCAGCCGCCGTTGCCGCCGGAACAGATCGCGCCGCATTTTCCCCAGCTCGAAATCCTCGAATGCCTCGGGCGCGGCGGCATGGGCGTGGTTTACAAGGCCCGGCAGAAGACGCTGAACCGCTTCGTCGCGCTCAAGCTGCTCGCGCCGGAACGCGTCCACGATCCCAAGTTCGCCGAGCGCTTCACGCGCGAGGCCCAGGCGCTCGCCGCGTTGAACCATCCGAACATCGTCACCATCTACGACTTCGGGCAGGCCGGCGGCTTTTATTACCTGCTCATGGAGTTTGTCGACGGCGCGAACCTGCGCCAATTATTGCATACGCGGAAGTTCACGCCGGAGGAAGCGCTCGCCATCGTGCCGCCGCTGTGCGACGCCCTGCAGTTCGCCCATGACCGGGGCATCGTCCACCGCGACATCAAGCCGGAAAACCTGCTGCTGGACAAGGCCGGGCGCGTGAAGGTCGCCGACTTCGGCATCGCCAAGATGCTGGGCGCGGGCCATGGCGGGAACGACCGGGAAAACCCATTGGCGGACAACGTGACGCAAAGCGCCGTCGGCACCCGCGGCTACAGCGCGCCGGAACAGCAGACCGACCCGCAGCGCGTGGACAGCCGGGCGGACATCTATTCCCTCGGCGTGGTCTTCTACGAATTGCTCACCGGCGAACTGCCGGGCAAGAAGATCGAAGCGCCGTCCAAGAAAGTGCAGATAGACGTGCGGCTGGATGAAATCGTTTTGCGCGCCTTGGAACAGAAACCGGAACTCCGCTACCAGCAGGTCAGCGAGGTGAAGACGATGGTGGAGACGATTACGGCGACTCCGCCGATAAGCGCGGGCGCTCCACCCCATGCAGAACTTCCGTTCTGGCGGCGTGTCATCAGCAAGAGTCCCTCGCTGTGGTGCCGATTTTTGGAAAAGTTCTTCTATGGCACCACGCTCATTTCTCCGACGGCCGTGCGCCTCGCGAATCTTTCAGAATTGGGATTCCTGGGGTTCCTGGGATCGCTTGGCTTTCTGGGTGAGATTCCCATTCCTGGAATGCAGCATTGCAAAGGTTTCTTTGGCCTTTCTGGCTTCTTCGGTTTTTTCGGGCTGATCGGCTTTGCCAACATGGTTGAAATTGCACAGCGGCGCAAAAAGTCCGGTTCGACTCCGCCCGGTAGTGAGGAGGCTCAAACTGAAAAATCGGAAATCGGAAATCGGAAATCGGAAATAGTCCCGTGCTTCTCGCGCACGGCCATCGCGGGGGCGTGCTGGGTGGCGTTTGTCGGCCTCATCCTATCCATGCTCATGACGGCGAAGGTTTATTCCAATGGCACGACGCCCCCGGACCAGACTGGGATCGTCCGATTGATTGACCAGGCCGTTATCAAACCGCTTTTCTTTTTATCTCCCTTCGGCGTGACCATTCTCGGCTGGATTGCCGTCTCGCAAATCCGCCGCTCGGCGGGAAAACTTCACGGCCTGTGGCTGGCGGTGTTCGACGGGCTGCTGTTCCCGCTGCTGGCGCTGGATGCACTCATCGGCTGGTGGCTTTTCCTGTTCTTTGACGGTCTCGCCCGCCATCAGCACCCGGGAGGCGCAGCCGCCAATCCGATGGGCGTTTTGATCATTTCCATCCCGGTAATGCTTCTGGTGAACTGGTTCATCATCCGCCGCGTCTGGCGCGCGGTGAACCACAAACAGGGAAGCCCCGGACGCGAGGAGGCGCAGGCAGGCAAGCCCGGCGTGCGGTTTCTCGGAATCGTCAAGAGCATCGTCGTGCGTCTGATATTGGTCGCCGTCGCCACCGCCGTCGTAGGAGAGCTTTTCAGCCGGATCACGATTCACTGGCGCGAGTCCGAGCAGGAGGCATGGTTGCTGCCGGCAATCGCGCTTTCAATGGTTGCGGCGATGTGGGCCGCGTGGCCGGTGTTCCGTCAACAGCGTTCACGGGCGGGCTCGGCGCTGATCTGGCTGGGGACTTCAGTGTTGCTGTTGTTCGGCCTTTGGGCTTTCGCCGTTTTCAACTACGTTTATCTCACGCCCAATCTTGGCCTGTATAGCGAGCCTGATTGGATGGTGGACAACGCGGGCTGGCAAAGACAGCAGCGGCTGGGCAGCGCGAAGCATCTTTGGAAACGAAAGCTCGTGGCGCCGCAATTCGGGCAAACCGTCGAACTAACGCTGTCGCTCGACGATGAACAGCAGGCGGGGTTTGCCGACTTGGACGCGGGGCGGCGCGCTTTGCGAAGCGGCTTGGGCGCGAGGGAAATACTGGAGTGCGCGCGCGCCGAAAAGCACGACGCGGTGGCTTGCGTAAAGGCAGGACGGCTTTCCGTCGAGGGTCTGGATATCGCGGCGCTGCCGGTTTCTGATTATCTTTGGGAGAAGGACAGTCCGCAGAACGTCGCGGATTATTTTCTGCTTGAATGGCAAAAGCCCAAAGAGATCACCATGCTTTGGCCGCTGGCCGACCATTGGGGACTTGAGCGGCATGATGCTGGACAACCGCAGCCCAGTTGGATGCTTCCCAACTGCGTCAGCACGTTCTATGTCCGCACACGCGAGGGCGGCATGGGGCTTCTGCAAATCACCGGCTTCACCGAGAACCCGCGCGGCGTGAAAGTGCGCTACAAGCTCGTGCAGAACGGCCCCGCTTTGCCCGCGCCGGCACCGGATTTCAACCCCAACCCCAACACCATTATGAAAACCAACTCCTCCAAACTGAATGCGGCCGCCGTCTTAGTTGCCGGCCTGGTCGCGCTTGATGCCACGAATGCGACGGACGCCCAGCGCATTGACCCCGCCACGGGCATGCCGGTGGGGGGTGTCCCGAACGCCTGGCACGTTGATTCCGCCGCCAATGCCGCCATGGACCCCCAGTCCACCGGCATGGCGGTGCACCAGTTGATTGCCCAGGGGCAATACGCCGACGCGTTGCAGCGCTGCCAGTCGCTGCACGACCAAGCCAAAACACCCGGCGCCTTGATGCCGGTGCTGTTCGACTGGGTCGAGCTGGGCCGCCGCTATCCCCAGGCCCGGGCGGCGCTGCTCCAGATCCGGGACCACGAGGCGCGCGAATTCGCCGAGGGCCGGGGCTTTGCCGACCTTTTTTCCGAGGTCAGTGCCATCAACGGCGCTTTGCAGCAGGACGACGCCACGTATGCCTTGTTCAAGTCCATCCGCGCAAAAGACCCCGCGCTGGCGCGGCAATGCTATTTCTTTGTCGAAAGCCTGCTGGTGGCCAACGGCGAATATCAATGGTGTTACGACCACATGGGCGAGGCTCAGGCCAGATTCGACCTCATCCATCAATCTCTGACCTCCCAGCGCGACGTCCAGAAGCGCATGTCAGAAAGCCAGCAAAGGACGCAGCAGTCGATCGCCGACATGAACCGGAAGAACGGCTGGACCAACCATCCGGCCTACGCCCCGCACGACATCTCGGCCATGATTAAGAAGGCCGGCGAAGACAGTTTCATCGGCCAGACCCGCCAGTTGATCGAGATCCTCGTCGCCACCGGCCACCAGGCTGACGCAGAGAATATCCGTGACCAAGCTTTGGCGCTGTTGGACGACCCGCGACTGCACTCCGCCGTCACCGACGCGGCCGCGAAAGTCCGCAGCCTCCCGAAGCCGTAGCCGCCCGAAGAACTGCACCCGCCGTCGCCGCCGCGCCTTGCTCGGTGCCGGCCAGTTCGATCCCATCCTCAAGGCCTTCTATACGCGGCTGCGGCTGGCTGGAAAGAAACCCAAGGTCGCTTTGGTGGTGGCCATGCGCAAACTCGTCATCCTCATGAACCGCCTCCTCAAAAACCCTAAATTCCAACTTGCAAACTAACACCGTTGCTCTGCCGCTGTGGTCGTCGGATTGTTCACGCGCGAATCCGGTTGCGACCCGCTGGCGTCGCTGACCGTGGAGATGGAGTAGGTGGCGGACGGCGGGGTGCCGGATAATTATTTCACGGCGTCCGGCTTCAAGTAGCCGGCGAGCGGGCAATCCTTCAACTGCCTCAAGCCCTCGATGACGGACTGCGCGTTGAGTTCCGCGCCGGCGGGGCTGGTGTGGGTGTTGTCGGCGGCGGTGAAGTATTTTTCTTTGATTTCTTTTGGCGACAGCCCGGCGTAATGACTCATCGTGATCTGGTTCAGGTTCACCAGCGGCACGTTTTCGTTCTTGGCCACGGCAGCGGACATCTTGACGTAAGCACTTTTTTCCACGTCGCCCGCCTTGACCTCCGCCTTCGGGCAATGCGGGATCGGCGTGCAGAGGATCGGCGTCAGGCCCTTCGCGCGCGCGTCGGCAATGTATTTGCGCAGATACCAGCCGTAGGTGTGGACGGTCTCGTGCTGCTGCGTGAGCACGTTGTCAATTTCCTTCGTTTCCTCCCCGAGGCCGGGAATCGTGCCGCGCGCCCGCAACGGATACTTGGAACCGGGCGGCTCCTCGTTGAGCGCGCCGCCGTCGTTGTGGCCGAGCTGCACCAGCACAAAATCGCCTGGCTTGGCGGCAGCGAGAACGTTGTCCCACCAGCCCTGCGTGATGAAGGTGCGGCTGCTGCGCCCGCCGAGCGCGTGGTTCTCGACGCGGATTTTGTTCGTGTCAAAACGTGTGCCGATGACGTCGCCCCAGCCGCGCTCGCCCTTGCCGGGATTATGCACCGTGGAATCGCCGACGATGAAGAGCAGCGGAAACGCGCGGTTCGTGTCCGTGAGGAAGCCGGACTTGGACGCCACGTCGCGCTTGGCGTCGAGGTTGGCGGAGTTGTTGGGCGAAACGGGTTCGGCGGCGCGCACAGACAGCGCGACGACAGCGATCAGTGGCAAAAGAAATTTCGTCATGGATTGGAAGGGCCTGAGTGAAGGACGCGCGGGAATCATAATTGGTTTCCCAGTTTTCGCACAACGCGGCGGGCGGGGCAATCCACAGAACTGGTGATGCTTCAAGGTTTGAGCAAAAAACTTTGTGCCGTGGCGTCCGGGCGGTTAAATTTCTCCTTCATGTTTTCATCCGAGATCAAATCCGTTCATTTCACCGGCATCGGCGGCACGGCCATGGCGTCCGCCGCCGCCGCGATGCTGGACAAGGGCTTTGCCGTCACCGGCTCCGACCAGAATGTCTATGAGCCGATGGCGTCGTTCCTCGCCGCCAAAAAAATTCCCGTGATGAACGGCTACGACGAGCGCAACCTCGCGTCCAAGCCGGACCTCGTGGTCATCGGCAACGCCATTTCGCGCGNNCTCGACCACAAGCTGCGCTATTGCTCGCTGGCGGCGCTGCTGGCGGAGTTTTTCATCCGCGGCAAACGCTCGCTGGTCGTCAGCGGCACGCACGGCAAGACGACGACGACGAGTTTGCTGACGTGGGTGTTCGAGCACAACGGGCTGAATCCGAGCTACCTCATCGGCGGCATCCCGAACAATTTTTCGCAGGGCGCACGGTTCACGGACAGCGAGTGGTTCANNTTTTTCGACAAGCGCAGCAAGTTCATCCATTACCAGCCGGAGATCGCCATCGTCAACAACCTGGAATTCGACCACGCGGATATTTTTGACGACCTCGATGCGGTGAAGAAAACCTTCAGCCATTTCATTCGGCTCGTGCCGCGCAACGGTCTGCTGCTCGGCAACGGCGACGACGCGAACCTCGCGCCGTTGCTGAACGTGACGCATTGCCCGGTGAAGCGCTTCGGCCTCGGCGAACACAATTCCATCCGCGCGACGAACCTGCGGCTCGGCCCGACGGCCAGCGAATTTGAGATTCCCAGCGCGAAGTTTCACACCAACCTCGTCGGCGAACTCAACGTCCGCAACGCGCTGGCCGTCATCGCGGCGGCGAAACATTGCGGCCTGTCAAACAAGCAGATTCAAAGCGCGTTCGATACGTTCAAAGGCATCAAGCGCCGGTTGGAAGTGAAAGGCATCGCCGGCGGCGTGACGATCATTGACGATTTCGGCCATCATCCCACGGCCATCCGCGAGACGCTCAAGGCGCTGCGGCTGCGTTACGCGAAGGAGAAAATCTGGGCGGTGTTCGAGCCGCGCAGCAACACCACGCGTCGGAATGTTTTCCAAGACGAACTGGCGGCGTCCTTCGCCGATGCAAATGCGGTCATCGTCTCCGAGGTGGCGCGGCTGGAACAATTGCCGGCGGACGAGCGGCTCAATCCCGAAAAACTCATGGCCGACATCAAGGCTTCCGGCAAGGCGGCGGCATATCTGCCGGACGCCAACGCCATCGTCGCGCATCTCGCGCAGCACGCGCAGGGTGGCGACGTGTTGGTCGTTTTCAGCAACGGCGGCTTCGACGGCATCCACGGCAAATTGCTCGCGCGGTTGGGGCGACGCTAAAATGCGGCTGGAAAACATCCCCCTCATTTGAGGGGCATTTCCGCGCTTGACGCCGGCGCGCCACTATCCGTTACTGTTGCCACCATGACGAACAACACAAAATTTTATTCCACTTCAATGAAAAACAGCTGTCACCTTATTCTGATTCCGGCGCTGGCCGTGCTGGCCGGTTTCGGCTGCGCCAGCGACAAGGGTTCAAGCTGCTGCCAGCCGACGGCGACGACACCGGCTGCCATTGACACCCCCGCCGCTCCGGTTACACCCGCAACTCCCGCCCAGGCCGTTGCGCCGGTCAAGGTCACGCTCAAAGTGGCCAAGGTGGACAGCGAGGAAACCGCCGGCGAAAATGGCGCGGGCGCGAACGCCGTGGACGGCGACCGCAACACCATCTGGCACACGCAATATCAGGACGCCACCCCGGAATGTCCGCACGAAATCGTCATCGAACTCGCGCCCGCCGCGACGATCAAGGGCCTCACCTATCTGCCGCGCCAGGACGAAAGCGAGAACGGCACCATCAAGGACTACGAACTTTACGTCAGCAATGACGGCAATGATTTCGACCAGCCGGTCGCCAAGGGGGCCTTCGAAAACAGCAAGGATTTGAAAACCGTCACCTTTGCGCCGCGGACCTGCCATTTCCTCAAGCTCAAGGCGCTTTCCGAAGCCAACGACGGCGCTTGGGCCTCGGCGGCGGAAATCGGCGTGGTGCAGTAAGCGAGAAAAAAAATCAGAAGCCAGCCCCGCCGGCAACGGCGGGGGTTTTGCTTGGCCGCGCGGCGGAATCCGGCGCGAATTTATGGCAGGCGAGTTGCTTCCAATTTCTCGTGGCCAGAAAAATACAACGACCGTCCGGTTCCCCGTTGAATGCGACGATTGCCGCGATCAATTTACGGATGGCGGCGATGGCGCTGACCGGCGTGCGGGTTCCTCCGCCGGTGAAAAGAATTCCCACGGTGCGTCGCCGCCTTCCGGTAACGATTTTGCCCGCCTGCCCGCAGCCGGTGATTATTAGACACGTCCTGCCAAATATGGACAGTGCGGTCAGCGAAACTCGACCCGCTCAAAGCCCGCGCGTTTGAAAAAATTCTCCAGTTCCGCCCGGCCCCGCTTGTCCGCCTCGTCGAGAATTCCCGCCCGGCGCGCGGCCCGCGCGATGTCATCCACGGCGTTCTGCCGCGCGGACTGCTCCAGATCCTTGTCGAACGCGCGGAGCAGACCCGTCGTGTGGTCAATCACCTGGCTCGCCGCGTCGTCAAGGTAGGCGTCGGTGATTTGCGGCGGCGGCAGGCGCAGGGAAATTTTCTTCTCCGAAATGGAAATGTCCTCCGGCTTCAATTTTTTCAAATCAATCCCGGCTTTCACCACGCCCTGCGCGAGGAGCAGCACGCGGTTTTCGCCATACCATTTCACGTCCTCCAGCACCACGACCTTGTTCATGACGTATTTCACCGTGACGAGGTCGGACAGCGACTGCACCTCGTGGACGACGCTGGTGGTGTTCCAGAAGAAACGCCCGCCGCCCAGAAAATGAAACTGGCGCACGGCGGTGAAGGTGAGGCCGACCGCCAGCACCAGTCCGACGAGCGCCGTGAGCGTCCAGAGAAAATTCCGCAGCTTGCGCATGGCCGGAAAATAAGACGCGGGGCGAAAGGAGCAAGGAGAAAGCGGCACCAGCCTATTTTTCCGCCACCACGAACGCCGCGAATTCCTCCACCAGATGCGGCGGGATGCGCACCTTGAACCGCGCGTTCTTGCCGGTGTAGCGGCTCGTCACCACCTGCCCCACCGCGTGCAAGCGCGCGATCACGGCGGCTTCCGCCAGCGGCACGCGCAGGTCCAGAAATTCCCGGATGGGCCGCAGTTGCGTGCCCAATTCCGCCAGCAGCGGCGCGATGCCGTCGCCGGTCTTGGCGGAGAGGCAGACGGCGTGCGGATATTTTTCGCGCAGCCACGCGGGCATGGCGGCGGTCAGGCGATCCATTTTGTTGAAGACCATCAGCACCGGTTTTTCGCCCGCGCCGATCTCCAGCAGCACGGCGTTCACCGCGTCAATCTGCTCCGCCGCCTGCGGATGGCTGATGTCCACGACGTGCACCAGCAAATCCGCCTGCACCACTTCTTCGAGCGTGGCCTTGAACGCCTCGACCAATCCGTGCGGCAGTTTCTTGATGAACCCCACGGTGTCGGTGAGCAACACATTCTGGTTCGTCGGCAATTTCAGCCGCCGCGTCGTCGGGTCGAGCGTGGCGAACAATTTGTCTTCCGCCAGAACGCTCGCGCCGGTGAGCCGGTTGAGCAAAGTGGATTTGCCGGCGTTGGTATAGCCAACGATGGACGCGAGCGGCCATTGCTGCCGCTGCCGGCCCGCGCGCTGCGTCTCGCGCTGGCGGCGCACGGCGTCGAGTTCCTCCTCGATTTTTTCGATGCGCTCCGAAAGCTTGCGACGGTCAGATTCAAGCTGCGATTCGCCTTCGCCGCCGATGCTGCCGGTGGAACCGCGCTGGCGCGACAAGTGCGACCAGTAGCGCGTGAGGCGCGGCAGGAGATATTCCAACTGCGCGTGCTCGATCTGCAACTTGCCTTCCCGCGTGCGCGCCCGCTGGCCGAAGATTTCCAAAATCAGCGCGGTGCGATCCATGATTTTGCAGCCGAAAATCTTTTCCAGATTGCGCGTCTGCGCGGGTGAAAGTTCGTCGTCGAAAATGACGGTGTCCACGTCCTCCGCCTGGCAGAGTTCGGCGAATTCCTGCGCCTTGCCCGGCCCGATGTAGGTGGCGGCCACGGGCGCGGCGAGTTTCTGCACGCCCGTGCCGGCAATCTGCGCGCCGGCGGTGGTGGCGAGTTCCTCAAGTTCGGCGAGCGATTCGCGCACGTCGGCGGCGGTGCGATCCTTGAGTTCCACGCCGACGAGGAAGACGCGGACGGAACGGGCGTTTTGATTTTGGTGGACGAGCGATTTCAAATTTTCGTGACGGGGAGTCTAGCAAACGGCGCGGCGGGCGAAAGCGCGGATTGGCGGCGACATTTTCATTTTGCTTCCGGCGGGAAATGAAGTAAGACTCTCTGAAAATCAGGATGAGCCGCTTATGCAAACAGCAGAAACCTGGAGCCAGCCCCGGCTGGCGGCGGCTGCCGGCAGTCTGCCTCCTCCTCACCGCCCTGCCCCTGCGCGCGGCCACCACTAACGATGTCGCGGAAGAAGTCCGCCTGCTGCGCGAAGAAAATGGGGTGTTGAAAAAAACAGTGAAGCAGCAGGGCGAACAGCTCGACCTCCTCAACCGCAAGGTGAGCAACCTCGAAGCCACCCAAGCCGGCGAGGGCGGTGCCGGCCAGCCGGCGAAGGAAACTTTCCCCGGCTTCAACCGCGTGATTCTTGGCGGCGAGGGCGGCGTGGGTTACGCGATCACCGGGCCGGAAGGCGCCGCGCCAAACGGCAAGTTCCGCGTGGACGACGCGCGGTTGTTCATCGAGGCGCCGCTGTGGACGGACATTTATTTTTACGGCGAAGTGGTGCTGGCCACCGCCAGCCAGCAGTCCTACGACAGCAGCGTGGAGCTGGGGGAAATTTACCTTGAGTTTGAAAACGTCTCCAAGCTCTGGCATCAGGACAACCAGTTGAACGCGCGGCTCGGCCAGATGTATATCCCCTTCGGCGAGGAATACCTGGTGCGCAACGCGATTGACAACCCGCTCATCACGCATTCCATCGTGGACTTTTGGGGCGTGGCGCCGGGCGTGGAGCTTTACGGCGACCTCGGCAAATTCACCTACGTCGTCGCCGTGCAGAACGGTGCGAACGGCGGCAACGGCGCGGGCGGCGACAAGTCCGTGGCGGCCCGCGTGGGCTTCGATCCGACCGACCGCTGGCATTTCAGCGTGAGCGCCATGCGGTCCGGCGACGTGAAGGCAGACGACCTGACGGCGATGTGGTTCGGCAACGGATTTTTTCAATCCATCGGCTCGATGAACACGACGCTGTTCCACGCCGAGGCGGTGGAAGGCGATGTCGCGCGGCGCTGGCACAGCGGCCACGTCGCGGCCAGCGGCGGCTGGGCGCATTACGCGGACAATGATCCGGCGGGCAATAATGCGCGGGACGTCTATTATTATTCGGTGGAGGCGGTGCAAAAACTGCCGAAGAAATTTTTCGCGGCGGCGCGCTGGAGCCAGGTGTTCTGCGACCACGGCATCCCGATTGTCGGTCTCGGCGAGAACGGCGATTACTCCACGAGCCTGACGACCGATCTCTGGCGGTTGAGCCTCGGCCTCGGCTACCAGTTCAGCGACAAAATCGTCCTGAAGGCGGAATACGCGTTCGAGCGCGGCCGCGAAACCAGCGGTGACCGGCGGCAGAACGAGGATTTCTTCGGCACGGAGGCGGCGTTCAAATTCTGACGGACGATGAAAAAGCTTTTTGCCATCACCCTCGCCATATCGGCGGCACATATCACTTTTGCCGGCGACATCACCGGCACGGTGCGCGCGGAACCGAAGGCGGGCACGGAACTGAGCCAGCCCGCGACGCGCACGGCGTATGAGAGCCGCAAATTCAAGTTCGTCGAGCGCGTGGACTATGCGGCGATGCGGGATTTCGTGGTGGCCATCGAAGGGCCGGTCGGCACCAACGCCGCGCCGACGAACGTGGTGGTGGTCACGACCACGCGCGTGGCGCAACAGGGCGCGGTGTTCACGCCGCACATTTTGCCGGTGCTGGCGGGCACAACGGTCGAATGGCCGAACCACGACGACATTTTCCATAATGTTTTTTCCGATTCTGACGCCAAGAAGTTCGACCTGGACCTCTACAAGGGAAACCCGCCCAACAAGTGCGTCGTCTTCGACAAGCCGGGCAAGGTGGACGTGTATTGCTCCATCCACGCAAACATGCACTGCGTGGTGCTGGTGATGGAGAATCCCTATTTCGCGATGACGGACGCGGACGGGCATTACACCATCACCAACGTGCCGCCGGGGACTTATAAATTGAAGGCCTGGCATGAGCGGCTGCCGGCGGACGAGCGGGAAATCACAGTGCCGGCCAGCGGCGCGACGAACGCGGACTTTGTGCTCACCATCAAAAATCTGCCAAAATACTGACGCATGACCAGGCCGGGAAAGTTTTTCAAAGCCGGCCTGCGCACGAAGGTGCTGGTGCCCGTGCTCGCCGTCATGGTGCTGCTGCTGACGATGACGGTGCTGATCGTCAACCAGCATTTCAAGCAGCAGGTATGGACGAATTCGCGGCAGGAGCTGGACTCGACCATGCTGCGTTTCCAGCACGAGCAGATCAAGCAGCAGAGTTCTCTCAAGGAGCGGTTCCAAAGCCTTGCGCGCGAGCCGCATTATCTCTCGGCTTTCCGCACCGACGCGCCTACCATCCGCGAGCAATTGAGCCAGATGTGGACCAACGAAATGCTGGTCAACGACGGTATCGTGTTCGTCCATTTTATGCCGACCACCGACACGGTGACGGACAAGGCCGGCCCCATCATCCAGCCGGTCAGCCAGCAGGTTAATTCGGCCGCCATCACCGCCGGTTGTTATTCTGTCATGCAGCTCGCGCGCACGGGCGAACCCGCCACCGACACCGTGCGCATCGGCGACAAGCTGTGCAGCATTGTCGCCCTTCCCATCTGGGATGCCACGCACGACCAGGTCGTCGGCACGCTGGCCTTTGGCGAGGAGATGGGCTGGAACGTCGCGCAGGAATTGAGCATCGGCACCGGCGGCCACAGTTGCACTGCGCTGCTCGCAGGCAACCGCGTCATCGCCACCACGCTGCCCGGCACCAATCTGCTGGACGCGGATCTCGTCACGCTGTATCACCAGCTCGCCGGTCACGCCGCCGAGACCAACGCCGCGCCCCGGTCGGTGGTGTTGAAGGACAAGCATTATTTTTTTTCCAGCGGAAATTTCCCCTCGCTCAAGGGCGACGACTCGCTGGGTTACCTGCTCTTCTCCTCCTACGAGGAACAGCTCGCGGCCTTGCAGCAAACGCAATGGCTGCTGCTGGTCGTCAGCCTCATCGCCATCGTGACCGGCTCGGTGATTGTGTGGTATTTCGTGCAGCGCGCCACCGCGCCGCTAATCGAGCTCCGCGACAGCGCGGAGGCCGTCGGGCGCGGCGATTTTTCGCGGCGCGTCCGCGTGCGCAGCCGCGACGAATGCGGCGAGCTGGCAAAGGCGTTCAACCGCATGACCGAAGACGTCCAGTCGGCGCAGACGCAGTTGCAACAGACAGTCACCACGCTCAAGACCACGCAGCAACAGTTGGTGCAAAGCGAAAAACTTTCCGCCGTCGGCGAATTCGTCGCCGGCGTGGCGCACGAATTGAACAACCCGCTCGCGGCGGTCATGGGTTTTTCCGAACTGCTCCGCAATGCCAACGTGGACGAGAAACAAAAGCGCCACCTCGACCTGATTTTCAAGTCCTCGCAGCGCTGCCAGAAAATCGTCCAGTCGCTGTTGAGTTTCGCCCGCCGGCACCAGCCGGAACGCAAGCCGGTGTCGGTGAATTTGCTGATCGAGGACGTTTTAGAAATCGTCGCCTACCAGCTTCGCAGCAGCAATGTGCAGGTCACCTGCCGGCTCGCGTCCAACCTGCCGCTCGTCATGGCGGACGGCCATCAGGTGCAACAGGTGCTGCTCAATCTCCTCAACAACGCGCGGCAGGCCATCGAGGCGCACCAGGCCGGCGGGCAAATTACCATCACCACCCAGGCGCGCGATGAAATCATTTGCATCGGCGTGCAGGACAACGGCCCCGGCATCTCGCCAGAAAATATCCAGCGCATCTTCGACCCGTTTTTCACGACGAAGGAAGTTGGCAAGGGCACCGGCCTCGGCTTGAGCCTGTGTTACGGCCTCATCAAGGAGCACGGCGGCAACATCACCGTCACCAGCCAGCCCGGTGCCGGCGCGACGTTCACCATTGAATTGCCCGCCACCGCCGGCACCAGCGCGGCGGATCAAGCCGCGGCCAACCAAGAACCGGTCGCTAACCCGCAGGAAGGCGCCGGCAAAAAAATTCTGCTGGTGGATGACGAGGATATTTTGCTGGAGATGGTGCGCGATGATTTGCTGCGCCACGGCTACGAAGTCGTCACCGCCAACCACGGCGAGGCCGCGCTGCGCGAACTGCACGAACACAAGGTGGACGCCATCTGCTGCGACCTCAAGATGCCGGGGCTAAATGGCCGCCAGCTCTACGACTGGATCCGCAGCACGCGGCCGCAATTTGCGCGCCGCATCATCTTCATGACCGGCGACGTCATCAACGAATCGCTCCAGATGTTTCTGGAGCAGGAGAACCTCACCTGCCTGAACAAGCCCTTTCACCTCCGCGACCTCCGGGAGGCGGTGAAAAAAATCGCCGAAGAAAACGGCGGGCGCTGAAATCATTCAGCCCGCCATTTTCATTTTTCAAAAGCTGTAGCTGACGCCGAGCTGGACGAAGACGGACTGCGACAAGTCCAGTTCCGCCGTGCGTCCGCCGAAGTTGTGACGGTAGCGGCCGATGTCCTGGTATTGCACGCCGAGGTCGAGCCCCCAGCGGTCGTTCAACTGGTAGGTCGCATCCGCGCTCAAGTAATAGCCCCACAAAACCTGCGTGTCGCCGCCGCCGCCATAAGTGGTGCCAGGCGTGCCGCCGCCAGCCGGAATGAGTGTTTCCGACCAGTAACAGGTGGCGTCCACAATCCCGACCGACAAACCGCCGGAGACGTGGAGCGAAAGTTTTTCCGTGATCGGACTTTCGAGATACGGTCCGAGACGGAAGCCCCAGAGATACGCGTTCAAATCGTAACGGCCTTGCAGATTCGCATTGCCCGAAAACGACGTGAACGAGTTGATGGGCGACGAGCCGATGACAAAGCCCGGCCCGCCGTAGCTGCCGTAATACGGCGCGCCCGGCGGCGTGGTGCCGGGCGTGTAGGAATATGTGTCCGTGCGCGAGGCCAGCCGCGTGTTGACGCCGTTGGCGTAGTCCATGTCAAACGGCATGAAGTTGACCGCCGCCTCGATGCCGTAGTGCAGGTGGTGCCAGTTATCCTTCACGCCGAGTTCGCGGTTGTAGGTGATTTCCGCGCCCATGTAAGGCGAATCGCCGGTGGGAATCTCCCCCGGCAAACCGGGCGCGGTGACGTGGTGAAAATCAATGGTGTTCGGCCCGGACTCGTTGACCTGGCCCGGGTTGAGATAACCCCAATTCCAAGTCTGCCCGCCGAAGTTATGGCTGATGTCGGTCAGCACATAGCCGTCGTCGTAGTTGAAAAGTTTTCCGCCCGGCGCGCGCCGGCTGCTGCCGCCGGTGTAATTCGGATTCAAACCGCCGCCAGGGTTGAGAAATTTTCCCCGGATGTTCATCCCGAAACGGAGGGAGCCGGTGATGCGGTTGGTGGCGCCGGGCGAATCGCGCTCCAGCGGCGGCGGCGGTTGCGGCGTGGTGGCCGCGGTGGCGAGCAGCAGCGTGCCGGCAATCGGCAGCAGCCAGGCTTGTTGATTTTTTTTCATGTCAGGTCAGGTTTTTTAATTTCAATATTGGATGACACGGTAGAACCGGGTCAGCACCGACGTCGGTTTGCTGATGGTTTTCGGCGGGCCGTCGTCATACCACTGCGTGACGTTCGCATTGGCCTTGACGCTCGGTGTCGCGACCAGCCAGTTGGTGCCGGTCAAACTGCCGTTGTAAATGACGGCGTAGGTCTTGCCCGGCGTCGAGGCGAACTCGATGACAAACCGCGTGTCATTCGTCAGGCGCGTGTCCATGAACACGCGCGACACCGCCACCGAGCCGTTCGTGCCGGTGTAGCTGAGATTGGCCGGCGTGATGACCTCGATGCTCACGGTGTTCGTGAACGGCAACCGCGTCGGGTCGAAAAATTCCAGCACCACGGTCGTCGCGTTCGACGGGTCGAGCGGGAAATTATAGTTGATGTAAGGCACGCCGTTGTTCGTGCCGTTGGCATTCCACAGCGAGACGCCGCTGCGCAGGCCGCCGATGTTGAGGCGGAAGCCGAGCACGGTGATGCTGCCGTTGTTCGTGACCGTGACGGTTTCCTCAAACAAACCGGTCTGCGGATTGAACACCGGCGAGCCGGCGAGGAACGTGAACTGCGCCGGCGCAACCGTCGTGCGCACGCGCGAGGCCGGCAGCACGCCGCTGTTGTTCGTCGCATTCGGATCGTAAGTCGTCGCGATCTCCGAGACGATGTTTGTGTAATCGCCCGATGTCGTCGAACGGACAGTGACGCTGTAATTCGTCACACCGCCGACCGGCAGCGCCACGACGGCGGGCCAAGCAACCACGTTGCTGCCATTCGTTGTGCCGCCGGAACTCGCCGAGACGAACGTCAGTCCGGGCGGCAACGTGTCGGATGTGATCAAGTTCGACGACGTGGACGGGCCGGTGTTCGTGACGGAAATGGTATAGACAAAATTGCTACCCTGAATCGCGCTCGCCGGGCCGTTCAACACCACCACGACATCGGCGGACGGCGCGACTTTCGTCGTCACGCGCGACTTGGTGAGCGAGCCGTTGTTATTCGTCGGATTCGGATCAGCGACCGGCGAAGTCGCCAGCGCGATGTTGATGAACGAATTGGACGACGCCGGCGCGAGCATCGTCAGCGAGAACGTCGTCGCCGTGCCGGGTGCAAGCGTGAAGCCGCTCCACGTCACCACGCCGTTGGTCGCCGTGTAGCTGCCGGACGCGCTCTGGAACGCCGCGCCGGACGGCAGATTGTCCTGCACCACCACGCTCGTCGCGGTGGACGGGCCGGCGTTCGTCGCGGTGATGGTGTAATCCACCGGCTGGCCGGCATAGACGTTCGTGCCGCCGTCCTTGAAGACCTGCACGTCCGCCAATGCGGAAACTGTCGTGCGCGACCACGCGTTCGTGAGCGAACCGCTATTATTCGTCGCGTTCAAATCCAGCACCACCGACGCGCCGCACGCGATGTTCGTGAACGTGCCGCCTTCCGTGGCGAACGCCGTCACGGTGAAATTCGTCCCTCCGTTTGCGGACAACGAGGCAAAACTCCACGTCACGAGATTTCCGCTGTTCGCGCCGGAACCAGACGCGCTGACAAACGTGAATCCGGACGCAAGCTGGTTCGTGATCGCCACGCCCGTCGCCGTCGCCGGGCCACGATTCGTCACGCTCACAGTGAAGACGAGGTTCGAGCCGGCCACGCCGCTCGCCGGGCCGGACTGCACCACCACCAAATCCGCGACCGGAGTAACCGTGAGGCTGACCGTGGCCGCCGCACTGTTCGTCTGGCCATTATTGACGCGGAAAGTAAAGCTGTCCGCACCGGTGTAATTCGTGCCAGGCACATAAGTCACCACGCCGGTATTCGTGTTGAGGCCGGTCAACGTGCCGTTCACCGGATTGCCAACGATGGCAAATTTCAGCGACAAACCGTTCGGGTCGCTGCCGGTCAACGTGATTTGCACCGCCGTGTTTTCCGTCGTGCCGACGGACTGGCCGTTTGCCACCGGCGGAATGTTCGTGACGGTCACGGTGATGACCGACGAATTAGTGCCGCCAATGCCATCGGTGATGGTGTAGCCGATGGTCGCCGTGCCGAAGAAATTCGTATTCGGCTTAAACAAGACATTCGTGCCGCTCACCGTCGCCGTGCCGTTCGTCGGGCTGACGCCGATGATTTGCAGCGTGCCGCCCGGCGTGTGGAGAACGTCATTGAGCAGCGGGCTGAACGTGTTCGTGCCGCTGTTTTCGCCGATGGTGTAGTTGTCGGGATTCGCCGTCGGCGGAATATTCGTCACAAGCACGGTGATGACCGAGCTGTTCGTGCCACCCGCATTGTCGATGATAGTGTAACCGATCGTCAGCGAACCGAAATAGTTCGTGCCGGGAACAAACAGCACGTTGGTGCCGCTGACGGTCGCCGAGCCGTTCGTGGTGTTGACGGAAATAATTTGCAGCACGCCGCCCGGATTGCGAACCGTGTCGTTCAGCAACGGGGCAAACGTGTTCGTGCCGGAATTTTCCGCGATGACGTAGCTGTCGGCATTGGCGACCGGCGGAATATTTGTCACCAGCGTGACGACCGGCTGGCTCAAATTGTTCGTCGGCGACGGATCAAGCGTCGGCGCACCGACCGTAGCAAAATTTGTCACCGCACCACGCGCCGTTGAAATCACGGTCAGCGAGAGATTCGTCGTCGCATTCGCCGCGAGATTGCCGACACTCCAAATCACTTGGCCAAGCAAATTCGTCGTCGTGCTCGGAACTGCACTGACGAACGCGATACCCGCCGGCAACGTGTCCGTCACCAAAATTCCCGACGCGGCGGACGGCCCGAAGTTCGTCACAGAAATCGTGTAGCTGAAGTTCGTGTTGAACGTCGCGCCAATCGGGCCGCTCTTGCCAACCGCGATGTCGGCGACCGGCGTGACGATAGTAACGACCGGCGGTGTCACGTTGTTCGTCGAATTCGGATCGCTCGTCGGCGAACCAACCGTGGCGCTGTTCGTCAGCGAACCACTCGTCGGCGGCGTGACGGTCAAAGTCATATTGCTCACCGCGCCACTCGCAAGGTCACCAAGGTTCCAAACCACCACGCCGGAATGGTTGACGAAGTTGCCGCTGGCGCTGGCGAAAATTGCGCCAGCCGGAATGGCATCCGTCACCGTCACGCTGCTGGCGGTGGACGGGCCGAGGTTCGTCACGGAAATCGTATAGACCAGGTTGCTCGTCGCCAGCACCGACGCGGCAGCCGATTTGCCAATGGACAAATCAGCCACCAGCGTCACGGGCGTGGCCACCACCGAGCTGGGCGAGGAACCGTCGTTGTTGCCCGGATTCGGATCCGCCGTGTCCGAAATGCTGGAACCGATGTTCGTCAGCGTGCCGCTGGCCGGCGCGGTGAGTGTGACGATGAAATTCGTCGCCGCTCCGCCGGCCAGCGTGGCTGCATCCCAAACAATGACGCCGTTGCTGACGAAATAATTTCCCGACGCCGTTTGCAGCGTCGCGCCCGCCGGCAACATGTCGCGCACGACGACGTTGCTCGCGGTGGACGGACCAAAATTCGTCGCGACGATGGAATAATTCACCGTGCCGCCGGCCTGCACGCTCGTCGTGCCGGTCTTGAACACCGCCACATCCGCCAGCGCGGAAACAGTGGTGATGGCCTGCGCGTTGGTGAGCGAGCCGTCGTTGTTTGCCAAGGCCAAATCCGGCGTGGTGGAAATTCCCGACGCGGTGTTGGTGAACGTGCCGCCTTCGACCGCGAACAAGGTCACGGTGAAGTTGGTTGCACCGTTCGCCGGTAAAACCGGAATTGTCCACGTCACGAGGTTTCCGTTCGTCGCGCCGCTGGCCGACGCGCTGACAAACGTGTAGCCGGAGTCAATCTGGTTCGTGACGACGACATTGGTTGCGCCCGCCGGGCCGAGGTTGGTGACGGCGACGGTGAAGACGAGGTTTGCGCCGGCGACGCCGCTGACCGGGCCGGACTGCGCCACGAGCAAATCCGCGACCGGCGAAACCGTGACGGTCACGGTGGCGGTGACGCTGTCGCTGTGGCCGTTGTTCACGCGGAAGGTGAACGTATCCGTGCCGATGAAATCATTCGTCGGCGTGTAAGTCACCGCGCCGGTGTTGGTGTTCAATCCGGTCAGCGTGCCGCCCGCCGGGCTGCTCACTATGATGAAGGTCAGCGGAAAATTCGCCGGGTCGCTGCCGGTGAGCGTGATGGGCAGCGCAGTATTTTGCGGCGTGGAAACCGACTGCGCGTTCGCCGTCGGCGGCAGATTCGATACCGTCACCGTGATGATGGACGCATTCGTGCCGCCAATCCCGTCGGTGATGGTGTAGCCAATCGTCGCCGTGCCGACAAAATTTGATGTCGGTGTGAAGATGATGTTCGTCAGATTGAGAATGTTCGCCGTGCCGTTTGTCGGGCTGACACCGATGATTTGCAGTGCGCCGCCGGGCGTTTGCGCGAAGTCGTTCACGAGCGGCGTGAGCGTGTTCGTGGAATTTTGCGGCACCGTGTAGCTGTCCGGATTGGCAATCGGCGGAATGTTCGTGACCAGCACGGTGACAAAGGAACTGTTCGTGCCGCCGATGTTGTCAATGATCGTGTAGTTCAGCGTCAGTGTGCCGAGATAATTCACCGCCGGCGTGAACACGATGTTTGTGCCGCTCACATTCACCGTGCCATTCGTGGTGCTGACGGACAACAGCGTCAGGCTGCCGCCGGGCGTGTTGACAAAATCATTCGGCAACGCGGTGAACACATTCGTCGTATTTTCCGTGATGGCGTAGCTGTCGGGATTCGCCGTCGGCGGAATGTTCGTCACCAGCACCGTGATGACGGACGAATTCGTTCCGCCCACGCCGTCGGTGATGGTGTAGCCAATCGTCGCCGTGCCAAGGAAGTTGGGCGACGGCGTGAAGACGACGTTCGTCAGGTTCAAAATCGTCGCCGTGCCGTTCGTCGGATTGAGGCCGATGATTTGCAGCGCGCCGCCCGGCGTCTGCACCGTGTCGTTGAGCAACGGACTGAACGTATTCGTCGTGTTTTCCGTGATGACGTAATTGTCGGGATTCGCGACCGGCGGATTGTTGGTTACCGCCGTCACGACTGGCGACGCGGTGTTGTTCGTTGGGTTCGGGTCGCCGGTCGGGCTGCCGCCGCTCGCAAAATTCGTCAAGCTGCCGCGCAGCGTCGAAATCACGGTCAGCGTCAGATTACTGCCAGTGCCGGCGGCGAAATTGCCGAGGTTCCAAATGACTTGGTTGCTCGTGTTCGTCGTCGTGGCCGGCACGGCGCTGACGAAGGCCAACCCCGTCGGCAAACTGTCCGTCACGCTCAAGCTGGTGGCGATGGACGGGCCGGCGTTGCTGACCGTGATGGTGTAATTGAAATTCGTGCCGAAGAGGATTCCCGCCGGGCCGGATTTCACCACGCTGACATCGGCCAGCGGCGTCACCGCGGTGATGACCGGCGGAGTCGTGTTGTTCAAAATATTCGTGTCGCCGGTCGGCGAACCGACGCTGGCAATGTTCGTCAGCGAGCCGCTGGCGGGCGCGGTGACGGTCAAAGTCAAATTGCTCGCCGCGCCATTCGCCAGCGTGCCGAGATTCCAAGTAACCACGCCGGAGTTGTTCGTGCCGTTGCCGCTCGCGCTGACAAAGCTCACCGTGTTCGGCAGCGTGTCAGTCACGACCACGCCGCTCGCGCTGGACGGGCCGAGATTCGTCACGGAAATCGTGTAGCTCAAATTGCTCGCGGCAAAAACTGTCGCCGAACCAACTTTCGCGATGACCAAATCCGCGAGCGGCGTCACGGAAGTCAAAACCGGCGGCGTGGTGTTGTTCGTCGCATTCGGATCGCCGGTCGGCGAGCCAACCGTCGCCATGTTCGTCAGCGTGCCGCTGGCCGGCGCGGTGACGGTGAGCGTGAGGTTGCTGACGACGTTTTTCGGCAGGTCGCCGAGATTCCAAATCACGGTGCCGGAATTATTCGCACCACCGCCGCTGGCATTCACAAAACTTGCACCGTTCGGAATGTTGTCCGTCACCGTCACGCTGCTGGCGGTGGACGGGCCGTAATTCGTCACGGAAATCGTGTAGCTCAAATTGCTCACGGCGAACACGGAAGCCGGAGCCGATTTGCCAATGGCCAAATCCGCCACGCTGCCCACCGTCGTCACGACCGGCGGCGTGGTGTTGTTCAAAATGTTCGTGTCCGTCGTCGGCGAACTGATGCTGGCGATGTTTGTCAGCGAACCGCTCGCGGGCGCGGTGACGGTGACAGTCAAATTGCTCACCGCGCCGCCTGCCAGCGTGCCGAGATTCCAAGTAACCACGCCGGAATTATTCGTGCCGTTGCCGTTCGCGCTGATAAAGGTCACGCCCGCCGGCAACGCGTCGGTCACGACGACGCTGCTGGCGCTGGAAGGACCGAAGTTCGTCACGGAAATCGTGTAAAGCACATTGCTGGTGGCCAGCACCGAGGCCGGGCCGGCTTTCGCAATCATCAAATCCGCGACCGGCGTGACGGCGGTAACGACTGGCAGGCTGGTGTTGTTCGTCGGGTTCGGATCGCTCGTCGGGCTGCCGGTGCTGGCGAGGTTGGTCAGGCTGACGCCCGTCACCGGCGCGGTGACGGTGACGGTTAAATTCGTCGCCGCGTTCGCCGCGAGCAAGCCGAGGTTTGTCCAAACGAGTTGGCTGCCAGCGAGCGTCGCGCCGGCGGTTGAACTCACGAACGAAACCGCTGCGGGCAAATTATCCGTCACGGACAAGTTCGCCGCCGCGCCGGGCCCGAGGTTCGTGACGGTGATGGTGTAGTTGAAATTCGTCGCGGCATAAACGGTCGCCGGGCCGGATTTACTCACGGACAAGTCCGAGACTGATTGCACGGTGACGGTGATGACCGATGAATTTGTGCCGCCGATGCCGTCAGTGATGGTGTAGCCAACCGTTGCCGTGCCGATAAAGTTGCTCGACGGCGTGAAGACGATGTTCGTCAGATTGAGAATGTTCGCCGTGCCGTTGGTCGGGCTGACGCCGATGATTTGCAGCGTGCCACCGGGCGTGCGGACAACATCATTCGTCAGCGGCGTGAAGGTGTTCGTCGAATTTTCCAGCACGGTATAGCCGTCGGGATTCGCCAGCGGCGGAATGTTTGTGACGGTCACTGTGACAGTGGAGCTGTTCGTGCCGCCAATGTTGTCGGTGATCGTGTAGGTCAGCGTCAATGTGCCGCGATAATTCGTCGCCGGCGTGAACACGACGTTCGTGCCGCTCACATTCGCCGTGCCGTTCGTGGTGCTGACCGACAGCAGCGTCAAGCTGCCGCCGGAAGTATTCACGACATCGTTGAGCAACACCGCGAACGAATTCGTCGTGTTTTCCGTGATGGCGTAGCTGTCCGGATTCGCCATCGGCGGAATGTTTGTCACCGTGATGTTGATGACGGCGAAATTTGTCCCGCCGAAATTGTCGCGGATGCCATAGCCGCACGTCGCCGTGCCGGTGAAATTCGTCTCCGGCGTGAACACCACGTTCGTGCCGCTGATGCTGGCGATGCCATTCGTCGGGCTGGTGGAAATGATGGTCAGCGCGTCGCCGTCGGGATCACTGTCGTTCACCAAAACCGGAACGGTCACGGAAACATTTTCCGTGGTGCTGGCAAAATCGTTCACCGCAACCGGCGGGCGGTTCGTGACCGCTACCGTCACGGACGCGGTGGCGGTGCCGCCGAAGCCGTCGCTGATGGTGTAGGTGAAGACGTTTGTGCCGGGGACCGTGTTCGTCGGCGTGTAAATGATGCTGCCGCCGCTGAGACTGAACGTGCCGTTCGTCGGGCTGACGGAGAAAATCGTCACCGTATCGCCATCGGGATCGCTGTCGTTCACCAGCATTGGAATGGTCACGGCGACATTGCGCGCGGAGGCGGCAGAATCAGCCACGGCAACCGGCGGGCGATTGGTGATGCTGGTCACGACCGGCGCGCTGGCGTTGTTCGTCGGCGCGGGGTCGAGCGTCGGGCTGCCGGCGGTGGCAACGTTGGTGAACGTCGTGCGACTGGCAGTCTGGACGGTGAGCGTGAAATTCGTCACCACGTTCGCGGCGAGGCTGCCGACGTTCCAAATGGCCTGGTTCGCGGCATTCGTCACCGTGGCGGGCAGCGAACTGACGAAAACCATTCCCGCCGGCAAACTGTCGGTGACGCTGAAACTCGCGGCAGCGGACGGGCCGAGGTTCGTCACGGAAATCGTGTAACTGAAATTCGCGTTGATCACGCCGGAAGCCGCGCCGGTTTTGCCGACGGCCAGATCGGCCACGGGCGTCACCGTGGTGACCACGGGCGGCGTGACGTTGTTCGTCGAATTAGGATCGCCGGTAGGCGAGTTGACATTCGCCACGTTGGTCAGCGTGCCGCTCGCCGGAGCCTTGACAGTCAAACTCAGATTCGTCGCTTGGCCGTTGATCAAAGCGCCGAGCGCCCAATTCACGACGCCGGAATTATTCACGCCGTTGCCGCTGGCGCTGACAAAGCTCACGCTGGCGGGCAACGTGTCGGTCACGACGACGCTGCTCGCGGTGGACGGGCCGAGGTTCGTCACGGAAATCGTGTAAACCAAGTTGCTCGCCGCCAGCACCGACGCGTTGGCGGATTTGGCAATGGCCAGATCGGCGACCGGCGTAACGGTGGTGACGACCGGCGGCGTGACGTTGTTGGTCAGCGTCGGATCGGGCGTGGGCGAACTGACATTGGCCGTGTTCGTCAGCGTGCCGCTGGCCGGTGAAGTGACGGTCAAAATCAGATTCGTAATCTGGCCGCTGGTCAAAGAGCCAAGCGTCCAACTCACCACGCCGCTGTTATTCGCACCGCCGCCGCTGGCGTTCACAAAACTCACGCCGGCAGGCAACGCGTCGGTGACGACGATGCTGCTGGCGGGCGTCGGGCCGAGGTTGGTCACGGAAATCGTATAAACCAGATTGCTGGCCGCGAACACGGACGCCGCCGCTGTTTTGCCGACGGCCAAATCGGCGAGCGCAGTGACATTGACCGTGATGCTGTTCGTGGACGTGCCGCCATGCGCGTCGGTGATGGTGTAGGTGATGGTCGTCGCGCCGAGGTTCGTCGGCGTGAACGTCAGATTGGTGCTGCCGGGATTGATGACAGCGATGCCATTGGTTGAAACGGCATTGCTGATGGTCAGCGCGTCGCCGTTCGGGCTGAGGTCGTTGGTCAGTGGGCTGATGACCGTGGCGACAAAATACAGCGCGGAGTTCGTATCCGCGACGGCCACCGGCGACAGACGGTCGAAGAAATTATTTGTGCCCGAAGTGATGCCGTTGGTGGTGACGAACGGAATCTGGTTGTTGTTTGGCGCCTGCGAATCGCCGGTGCTGTAATAGCCATAAAAATCGGTTTCGCGGATGACGTAATGGCCGGGCGACACGGCGGCAAAGGAATAATTTCCGTTCGCATCCGTGGTGGTGCTGCCCATGATGGGATCGCCCGTGACCACGACGCCGTTGGTGTTCACGTCCTGGAACAACTCGACGCTGACGTAGGCCAGCCCGGCGATGCCGGCGTAGTTGGTGCCACCGCCGTTGAGGTCGTTATAGACCGTGCCGCTGATGGTGGAATAAAGCGTCGCGCTCGGCTGGTAGTCGAAGAAATTATTGTTCGTGCTGGCCGTCAGCGTCGGCAGGTTGACGGAAAGCTGGTTGCCCGTCGGCGTAACGCTGGCAAAACCGGGCGGACGGTCCTGCACGATCACGTCGTAATGCCCCGCCGACAGGTTGAGAAATTCGTAGTAGCCGTTCACGTCCGTCGTGGTGCTTTGCACGAGCGTGCCGTCGGCGGGATTGCCGTCGCCGTTCGGGTCGGTGAACAGCCGGAGCGTGACGCTGCCCAGGCCGGTGTCGCCGACGGTGAGCGTGCCGCTCTGGTCCTTGTCGTTGTAAACATGGCCGGTGATGGAAGCGGCGGCGGTGACGACATTGGTGCTGCCGGTCGCGGTCGGCACCGGATTGCCGAAAATGTCCGTCGCATAATCCACCACCGCGGTGTTGTTCGCCGGATTGCCCGCGCCAACAACCGTCATCGTCATGTCGTTGGTGATGACGGCGTTCGTCGCGAGGCCGGCCCCGGCGATGTTCGTCCAGATCAGCGAGCCGTAGCCGGAACCGTTCGCCGGAATCGTGGCGGAAACATATTGGAAATACGCGCCGCTGAAGTTGTCCTCAAACGGCAGATAGGTGATGACCGTGTTGCCGACGTTCTGGAACGTGATGCGGAAAACGACATTGCTCCCGACCGAAACCGGCGAGTTGGTGGGGCTTAACAAAGTTTTCACGACGTTCAGCGCGGCGGAATTGACCGCAATGGTGACGCTGGCGGAATTGGTCACAGAGGTGCTGCCGGCGGTGGCGGAATTCGTCGCGGAGCCGGTCGCCAGCGTGGTGAAATTGACGGTGAGGTTCGTGCTCTGGCCGGGTGCAAAGACGCCGAGATTCGTCCACGTCAGCGTGATGGCGTTGGTGACGTTCGGCGCGACGCTGGCGGAGGTGAAACTCAAACGCGCCGACGTGAAGGTGTCAGTGATGGAAACATTCGTCAGCAAGGTGCTGCCCACATTGACGACCTGCAAATTGTAAACCACCGGCTTGCCGACGCCGACCTGTCCGCCGGTCGGCGAGACGATGGTTTTGTTCATCACGATGCCGGGGACGCCGGGCAACGGCTGGACGACCGCAGTGGCGCTGGTGTTGTCAGATGCATCGGTCGGGTCGGAATAATTCACCGTGAGAATATTACCGACCGGCGCGACCAGCGTGGTGCCGTTGCCGAGCGCCGTGCCGGTGTTGGTGGTGGAATTGATGCAACCAGTGAAGACGCCGGTGTTGGTGCCGGTCTCGGTGAGCGTGAGATTTTCCACGTCGCCGAAGGAACTCCGGATGGTGGCCGCGATGGTTTCCACCGTGGCCGCGTTGGTGTTGCGGTTCAGGTCGGTGACGCGGACGCAGACGTTGGAATTCGCGAGGTAGGCGTTGGTGGCGGAACCGTTGTTGCCGCTGGTGAATTCCGTAACGCTCGGCGTGCCGAGGTCGAGGTAGATCGTCGTGATACCGGCGGTGGCGTTGGCCTTCACGCCCTCGGTGCCTTCGTTCGCCGTGGCGGCAATCGTGTAGCCGCCGGTTGCCGGGCCGGGGTTCCAGGCGTATTCGTAAGTTTTCGTCGAGGCGTTTGTGAAGACCACGCTGGTGTCGTTCAACGTGACGCTGAAATTGTTGTTCGTGTTCGGCGCGGTGAACGCGAGGCCGAGGCTGGTGATGTCGTAGCTGCCGAACGGATCCGTGACCGCCGCGCGGACGTAAACCGTCGTGCCGGCGATGGGCGTGGAAACCAAATTGCCGCCCGGATACGGCGCGTCATAAACCGCGAAGCCGCTGAACGCGATGACGGTGGACGCGGGCAACACGATTTGCGACGGGCTGTTCGTGCTGTCGTAGTTCACATGGAACGCGGTGCCGGCGAGGTTGTTGGTGACGACGTAGGTGATGACGGTGTTTGCGGGCAGCGTGTAATTCGCCGCGAGCGGGGTTCCCGTCCAGACGAGGTTCGTCACGCCCGCCGCGCCGGTGTAAACGGGATTGGTGAGCGTCAGAAAATTCACGCCATTCGTCTGCAACGTGGCGGTGATGTTCAGGTTGCCCGTGAAATTGCCGACGCCGTTGGTGATGGCGATGAAATTGGTAATGCTTACCACGCCGCCGGCTGGCATCGTGAACGGCAACGCCAGTGGCGGTGTTTGCGTGAAAGTCGTGGTGTTGGTATTCGATGTGACCGTTGCTTCCGAACCAATGGAATAGAAAGTGGCCGGAGAAGCCTGATTGGTGTATTCAGTCTTAATCCAACCCGCACTGCGGACAAAATGTGACAACTTGATTTCATCCACGCTGCCGGCGAAATAACCGTCGCCACCCAGACCCGGCCAGCCGCTGGTTTTATAGCCACCAATCCGATACCAGCCGGTAAAATTTTGCGCCGCCGAACTGGCGGTGGTCGCCTGCAACACTCCGTCCACATACAAGCTAATGGTCGCGGCGGCGTTATCCCGATACCCCACAAGAAAATGCCATTGGCCGTCATTGAGGACGTTCGTTGAAGCCGCCACCTGGGTGCCACCATTGTAGGTTCCGAAATTAGCATGGCCGGTGGTGTCAAAATAAATGTGCCGGTCATAAGTGGCCGAACCGGTGCCGGTTTGATTCGCTTCAAAGCCCACCACCTTGTAACCGTTGGTGGTCGTGGTCTTGACCCAAGCTTCGAGCATCACGGCCTGCGGATTATTAAAGGACGTCGCCGTGGAAATATAATTGTTGGTTCCGCTCAAGGTCAGACTGCCGCCAATTTTGCCGGCGACTTGCGCGCCCGCCGCGATGGTCTGACTGGTGCCATTGTTGCCACCAGTGGAATCCACGATGTCACCGGTCGCACCAGTGGGCGTTTGATTAAGATGCCAGACGCCTTTGTAATTGGTGTCCCAGACGGCAGCGGCGTTCTGCTGGTCGGAAGCCCCGCCGTTGCCATAATACATATACACCACGGTGTCAGTGGTGTGGCTGAGAACTGGGATTTTGACCCAGGCAACCAGCGCCCCCGTGCCACTCACATATTTTTCCCGCTCGTAAGCCAAAACCGTGGTGCCGTCGCTCGCGGTGAACAAAATGTCGTTGCCGCTGGCCTGGGCGTGATTTTGCAGGCCCGTGTTGGCCGCCAAGTTGACCAGCACCGGGAAATTAGTCTGATCCGTCGCGTTTACATTTGCGTGGTTGATGGTGATGACTTGTCGGTATGGCCAGCCGCTTATAGTCCCGCCGCCGCCAATGTCCACGCTGTTGTAGGTCGTGCCGTGGTTGGCCGTCAACGCCGGGTTGACGCGGTTCAAAAATTGATTTCCCGAAACCCCGTTGGCCGTGAGGTAAAGCTGCTTGTTCGGCGTCGGAATCTGGATCGCCGCCGTGGTGCTGGCGCTGTCGCCGTAAACCGGGTCCGCGTAACTCACGCCCAACGTGTCACCCGCCGTGACATACAATGTGCCGTCCTGCGCCACCAATCCTGAAATGGATGACGCGGGCAGGCCGCTGACGTTGCGGAAGANNAGACGCCGGTGTTCGTGCCGGTCTCGACGAGCGGGATGGTTTCAGCGTCACCGGTGTTGGTGTCCGTCACGGTGACGGAAATCGTCTGCACGGTGTTGGTGGAACTGTTGCCCACGGCATTGGTCATCGTGACGAAAATTTTCGCGCCGGCAAGATACGAGGCGACGGACACGCCGTTGGTGTCGGTGAAATTCAGCGTGACCGACACGCCGATGGCCGTCGGCACGACGGTTTGCGCGAAAATGGTGGTGCCGCCAATGTTGACGCTGTTGCTGACGGCGCCGGCGGCATTGACCTTCACCTGATAAACAAAGGTGCTGGTGCCCTGGCTCAAGATGACCGGGATGGTGTAGCCCTGCGAGCCGAGGCCGTCGAGCGGGAACGCGGTGTTGGTGGCGCTGTAAGGGCCGGGGTTGTCGGCAATCGCCGCGCCGTTCCACGTCGTCGAGTTGGTGACGTAGGTCAAATTCGTGGTCGGCGTGTCAATCACCA
>PLYV01000161.1 GCA_003151855.1 Limisphaerales bacterium
GTGCTGCCCAGCTGCTGCACGTTGACCGCGGGCAGAGACACGGGCACAGCGGTGAAGGTGCTGGTGGTGGGAGTGAACTGGCCGCCAGCGATAACGCTAATCGCGGCGTTATTGTAAGAGGGGTTGGCGGCGATGAAGCCGGTGCCGCTGGCGGTCAGGACACCCCCGCTGCCAACCACGATCTGCGCTGTCCCCGAGTTGCCGCTGACCCCGAGAACCACCGTGTCGGTGCTGCCGAAAGTGACCGTGCCGTTGTCGGTGAGCGTCGCCCCCGACCCGATCAGCACGCTGGCACCCGCCCCGACTGTCAGCGTTGCCCCACTCGGAACAGTCACGCTGCCGGCGATGGACAGTCCGCCGTTGACCGCAGTCGTGACCGTGCTCGACATGTTGCCACCCGACCAGGTCGTTTGGCCGCTGACGGTCAGCGTGCCTGCACCGCCAAGTGTGCCGCTGGACAGGATAAAGGCGGCATTGACGGTGAAAGCACTGGCCGCATTGAACGTGCCGCCCGACACGGTGAGGTTGTTGATGGCCGACACGGCTTGCACTGTCAGCGAACCGCTGGAGATGGCCAGTGTTGCCAGCGAGCTGTTGAGGATGTTATTGACCGTGTCCGTCCCACCGGCCCCGTGCGCGACGGTACCAGTAAAGCTGTTGAGGTCCACCGTGTCGTTGATTGCTGGCAGCACCGTGGGAGTGACGCCGCCTACTTTCCAGTTAGCTAGTGTGTCCCAGTCCGCGCCTGAGGCGCCGGCCCAGGTATAGGTCGACGGGTTGACACGGGCTTCCAGCGGTTCCAGGAAGAGCTTCGGGTGCGGGGTCTGCCGACGCTGATTTCTGGGCGAACCGATTCCGGGCCGGCTCGAAAGACGAAGACACCGCTTAATCAGCTGGCGAACGAAGTTCGAGTACATGGAAACAACACCTTGGGGTGGTAGTAGTCGGTTCGATGCCATGCGGTAGTGGACACTGCGAGTATCGTCGCTCTTCATATGCGCCGGGTTTCACCTTGACTGTCAATTGGGAGGCCGTAACCACCATCGGCGCAACGCAAACGGCCTGGCATCCACTCAGCGCGGCCACGAACATCACCCGTGTGCGCAATGAAGGACTGCCGGTCTGCCTTCGCGATCTGTAGATGCGGCCGTGCCGGACGAGCGGCGACTTACTCGGCGGCCAACTTCTTCACCGCCGCCCACGTGGCTTCCCACTCGGTCCGCTCGGCGTCCGAAAGGCGGGTCAGCGCTTCGGCGTCACGCACTCCGGCCAGGTGCGGATCCATCTGCCACCGGCGCATCCGGGTGACGACCCAGGGCCGCAGGTCGCCCTGGTACCGCGCCGGCCAGAGCTTCAGGTCGTTGCGCAGCCACTCGAGGGCCCGGCCCCGCCAAAGGGCCTGCTCTGCCTCGGGAACCTGCGGGTCGCCAGCGGCCCGCGCCGCTGCGCAGGTGGCGTGGTAGGTTTGACGGTCGATCCAGGCCCTGTCGCCGCCCGCGAAAGTCTCGACGAAGAGGCGTGCCGACGACGCATATGCGCCGCGCCGCCAGACCGCCAGCGCCGCCGCCCGGCGGTCGTCCTCGGTCGCCGGCTCCACTTCCCCCTTCACCAGCTCCGGCAGCAGGGCGTCCTGGGCCTGCTCGCGCCGGCACCGCGGCAGCACCTCGCCGTCGAGTACTTGCAGGAGCCTGGCGTGTTCGGGCCCCGCGGCTACGATCTGCCGGCGCGCCTCGGCGTACTCCCGCAGCGCGTCCTCGTAGCGCCCCAGTTCGTGGAGGTCTTGCGCGAGATTAAGCCGGACGTTGTACAGTCCAGGGGCCAACTCCCGGGCTTGCTGGTACGGCGCCAGGGCCTCCTCCCACCGTTCCTGGACGCCATAGAGAATGCCGAGGTTGTAGTGGGTTTTGTGATCGCGCGGCGCCAGCAAGGTACACTGCCGGAGGATCGTTTCGGCCTGGGCACAATCGCCGGCGGCCAGCAAGATGTTGGCGTAATTACCCAGCGTCTCCACGCTGCGTGAGTCGATGGCGATCGCCCGCTTCCAGGCCGCCGCCGCGCCCGCCGCGTCCCCCGCATGATCCAGGGCATAGCCGAGGTTGATCCACACCGGCACGAAGTCGGGTTGGTGCTGCCGTTCACCCATGCGTTGCGCGGCCCGGAAGGCCGTGACGGCGTCGGCGTAGCGGCGCAGCTCAAGGAAGGCGACGCCGAGGTTGTAGTGAGCCAGGACGCTTTCGGGGCGCAGGGCGACGGCGGCGGTGCCGTAACGGGCGGCGTCCTCCCAGCGCGGCGGCGTGGTGTGGCCGGCGTTGATGGTCAGGAAGTAGTTCACCCAGAAATCGTCGGGGAAGCGCTCGTGTGTCCGGCGCAGCAGGTTCACCGCGGGGGCGGGGTGGCCGAACCCGGCCAGGGCCTCCGCCAGAAGCGTCAAGCTGGCGACCGGATGCTCCTCGACGCGAACGTCCTTCGCCAGGATGAGCATTCCACCGACGACTTCGAGCAGGTTGGGCCGGCATAAGGTCTGGCGCAGGTTAGCGCGCCAGGGGTTGGGGTCGATCCGGTCGGCGGCCTCGAACAGCCGTTCCCAGCGGGACGGGTCGGGCGGCGGGGGCGGTTCGAGCGGCTTGGCAAGTATCGCCAAGCCGTGGGTGGCGACCCGCAGCATGCCCAACTCGGTCAGGGCGTTGGCGGCCTCGGACCGAACCGGGGGTGGCCGGTCCGCGAGGCGCTGAGCGATCTCCTCGGCCGGTAGGGCGTCGAGGTCGACGCCGTAGGCCAGGAATGCGGCGGCATAGGCGCCAACCGCGGTGACGTAATCGAAATCGTCCCCGCGGAGGAAGGCTTTGCGCACCCGGGCGCCGTCCAGAGCGTGCAACAGGAGGCCATCACGGAGGCGGGCCTGGGCCAGCGCCTCGGCCTGGGCCCTCTCCTGCTCCAGCTCGGCGGCCAGGGCTGCGACCTCGCGCTTCAGCTCCGCGTCGGCCTCGCCCAGGGCCAGCAGCTCTGCCGCCCCCCGCGCGGCGAGAAGGGCCTGACCGAACTTCTCCAGGTCGTTGAGGGGACGCGCCTCGCCCTGGAGCAGCCGCGCTTTCTGGAGGGCCTGGCCGACCCGAAGCCGTGTATCCACCTGGCGATTGCTGCGTTCCTGCTCTTTCGCTTTCGTCTTCTGCCGGTTTTCCCAGCCAAGCCAGGTCAGTCCGGCGGCCGCGACCACGCTAACCAGTAGCAGTCCTGCCACGGCCGGCCGACGCCGCACCCCCAGCCGCGCCCGTTCGAGCAGGCCCACGCGCCGGGCTTTGATCGGGCGCTTTTCGAGGAAGCGACGCAGATCGTCGGCGAGGGCGCCTGCGGTGAGGTAGCGCTGGGTCGTCTCCTTGTGGAGGCACTTCAGGCAGATCGTTTCCAGGTCGCGCGGACACTTCGGGGCACGCTGGGTGGGTGGCACCGGGGCCGTTTCAATGATTTGCAGCCTCGTTTCCAGCGCGTTAGCGCCGCGGAACGGTACTTGACCCGTCAAGCACTCGTAGAGGATGGCTCCCAGTGCCCACACGTCCGCAGCCGGGCCCACCTCTCTGGTCTCGCCCCGCGCCTGCTCCGGTGCCATGTACAGAAGAGTCCCCACCACCGTGCCCGGTTGGCTCAACTCCTGGTCGCTATCGAGACGCTTGGCGAGCCCGAAGTCGGTGACCTTGGGCTCGCCGTTGCCGGTGAACAGAACGTTGGTCGGCTTGAGGTCGCGGTGGATGACACCGCGCTCGTGGGCATGTTGGATCGCGCGCGCCAGTTTCTCGACCAGCGCAGCCGCCTCCGGCCCCGGCAACGTCTGGTCTTTGTGGAGTCGCTTCTCCAGCGTGCCGCCTTCCAGAAATTCCAGCGCGAGATAGGGCAGCCCGGCATGTTCGCCGACATCGAAGAGTTGGACGATATGGGGATGCTGAAGGCGCGCGACGGCCTCGGCTTCGATCTTGAAGCGCATGCAGTGTTCTGCGGAGGCGGCGAGAGTGGTAAGGATTAGCTTCAGGGCGACCGCGCGATTGAGTACGGTATCGTCCGCCTTCCAGACGGTACCCATGCCCCCATCCCCGATCTTATCGAGGAGTTTGTACCGCTCGGGCAGGAGTGGCGCCGTGTCAGACTGGCTGCCGGGGATGTGCGGTCCGGTCAGCGCGGCGGCCGCCAACTCGCGCATCGCCGCCTCGTTCTCGAACAGCTTCCGCAGACGATCGGCGAACGCGGAGTGCCGCGCGAGAAACTCGTTCTGAAGGGCCTTCAGGGCGGCTGGCGACAAGTCCGCCTCCGCCCGGCGGAGGTATTCCGCTGCGACCGAGGTGAACGGATCGTCGTCCGTCGACTCGGAGAAAGCGGGCTGGTCGGCCACGGGTTTATTCCTCCCTCATAATGCCGCGCAAGGTTTCGAGGCCCCGGTGGGCCCAGCGCATCGGCGAGGAGGCCGCCTTGAGGCCCCAGGTGGCCGCGATGGCCTCGAACGACTCGCCGTCGTAATAGTGACAGCGGATTGCCTCCTGCTCTTTCTCCGGGAGCGACGCCAGCGCCACGATGAGCCGGGCCTCGTGCTCCTCGCACTGCTCCCGGTCCGCGGGTGCTGCGTCGGCCGGACCCAACAGCGCCTCAATCCCCGACGGCGACGAGGCAAGGTCATTGAGCCCAACCTCGCGGTTCAGAGCTCGACACTGGCGGTAGTGCCCTCGGAGCAGGTCTGCCAGGCGCCGGCGCAGTATCGTGCGGGCCAGCCGCTGTTGCCGGTCCGGCGGCAAACCGACGAACAGGTCGGCCGCCCCTCTCCACAAGCTCAGGAATGCTTCCTGGACCAGGTCGGAGGCGTCCGCGCGCCGACCGAGCCTGACCCCAATCAGCCGCTCCGCCCAATGTTTCACGGACACGCGCAGGGCACCCCAGAACTCCGGCTCGGGGAGGGGAACCGGCACAGTCATCGCATCCTCCGAAACTGGGGGACGGCCGAACGGGACGGCAGGAGAAAGCTTCTCGCTACCATATCCGTCCCCGCGGCCGAATGCGAGCACTTTCTTTACTCTCACGTCCCGATGAATAGTCCCGTCACCTTTTGCTTGAGGTGATCGAATTGTTTCTGGGCCTGCTGCTTGAGGGTTTCCATCTGCTCCTCGGCCCGTGCCACCGTCCTGCTGCCCGATTGACCCGTGGCATCGTCCAGGCGCAGGATGGCGGCGTCGACCAGACCGTTGAGCTTGTCGACCCAGGCCGGCGGGTGAAGGTGCGACGAGGCCGGCGGCAGCCGTAGCGTCGGGAGGTTGCGCGTCGCCCGGTCGCGGTTGATCCAGCTGAGCAGGCCGCTGAACACCGCCTTGCGAACCAGCTTGACGTAGTGGACCCGGGACTGCCGCTCCAGCCCGGCCCGTTCGTGTTGATCCAGGTAGTCTTCCCAGTTCATGGCCAAATCATCCTCAACGGTAGGGGGAGAAAAAGGGGGCGGGTGAGCGCCCCGCCCCAGGGCTGCGGCGGAGTCACGTTCCCTGCCGCCACTGGAGATACTTCAGGAGGAAATCCTGGGCGTTGCGCACCTTCAGCAGCTCCTTCACCAGGGGGTCGTCGCGTGTCTTCGGGTCGTCGCGAAGGGCGGTTTTGAGCACTTCCAGGATCAGGTCGCTCCCGAAGAACGCCGGGAACAAGGTCGAACTGGCGCCGGGCGTCAAGCCGGTCAACTTGCCGGCGTTGTCGAAATTGAAGCGGATGACCCGGTAGCCGTCTTCGGCGCCGTCGCGGAAGGTGAAGGAGTAGGCCAGCTGGTAGCTGCCGTCGCGGTAGTCGGTGCGGCGGTCGTTTTCGACGCCGGTGTAGCGGACCGTGGGATGGGCTAGGCCGAGAATGCCGCGGGCCTCGCCGGTAATCAGGCGGTGATTGCTGCGCAGTCCGACCGGATCATCGGCGCGGGCCGGGGCCGCGGCCAAGTGTGCCAGGGCCAGCAGCCCGGCCAGGGACAACGACGCGGGAGTTTTCAGCATAGTGGGTGCCCTCAGCGCGGTGGCGGCACGCGGGGCGGCCTTCGCCCCCGTTCAAGATCGTGCGGCTTGCCGCTGAAGTTCCAGTCGCCGCCGCCCGCGGCCCGTTGCATGCCGGCCGCTTTTTTCCCGCCCGCCACATCTTCGCGCTCCGGCCCGAGTGCGAGTGCCGTAATGACAGGACGCCGATTCTGCTCCTGCGTAACGGAGAACGCAGCGCCTGCATCCGTCAATTCCGGACGGTTGAACAGACGAAAACGGCACGGCCCGGGCGCGGGAGCCCGGGCCGCGTCTTGGTTTGAACGGAATCTCGCTTACCATGCCCCCAGCACTTCCATCGCCATTTGACCGAGGCTCTCCTCGGAGACGTTCGCCCAGCTCTTGGTTTGGTGGGGGAACAGCGGAAAATCGGGATGAGGCTTGCTTGGCTTGACGGGCGCGGTAGGATGATTCGAAGGCATGGTGACCGTTCCTTGGCCGGAGTCACTGTATTGCGGCCTACCGCTGGAACGGTCGGCCGATTTTCAGATTTTACCTGGTGTCGGACGGAAAAACGGAGGCCGCCCGGAACTGACGCAAGTTCTGACAGAGTAACAATTTGGCGGCGTAGCTCAGCCTGGTTAGAGCAATGGCTTCATAAGCCATGTGTCACTGGTTCAAATCCAGTCGCCGCTACTGGCCGATCCTATCCACATTCGAATGGATACCGTTCAGGCAGATAACCTTCCCAACAATCCCGGTGAATAAGCCTTTATTCGACGGAACACCACGGGCGGACAACCAGCCGCCAGCCCGCAGCGCCAGCAAGCCGTCCTTGCTGGCGCTGCGGGCTGGCAATGTATTCTCTGGCCGACCAAGCGCCTTGCAGGGGCAGAAAGCTCTCCATGACGGCTTCGACCGAATACCGCTACAATCGTCTGACCTGGGCCGAGATGAACGATGCCATCGCGGCTCAAAAGCTGGTGATCCTGCCCACGGCATCGACTGAACAGCACGGACGGCATCTGCCGCTCGACGTCGATCTATTTCTCTGCGAATCGGTCTGTCTCGAAGTCGGACGCCGAGCCGCCGATCAGGTTCTCGTCTTGCCGCCGATCGCTTACGGGCTCAATCAGCATCACATCGACTTCCCCGGCACGATCCATATCGAGCCGGAAACGTTTATCGCCTTCTGCCTCAACATCACCAAGAGCGTCGCCTACCACGGGTTTCAGAAGATTTTGCTCGTCAACGGCCACGGTTCCAACGCGCCCTTGATCGATCTGGTGGCACGCAAGACGGTGCTCGAAACGAAGTCGCTCTGTTTTGCCACCAACTATGCGTCGTTCTTGCTGAAGGCGTTCGAGCCAATCCGCGAATCCGCAGTGATGGCCCACGCGGATGAATTCGAGACGTCGCTCTACCTGCACCTCGCGCCGGAGCGCGTGCAAATGGACCTGGCCGTCGAGGACAACGACCGGATGGGCAAGCACGTCAGCAGCGATAGCACGAAGAACTATCCGGTGCGGTTCAGCGATTTTTGGGGCCGTTGGACGAAGACGGGCGTCCACGGCGATCCCACGAAGGCCACGGCCAAGAAGGGACAAATCCTCTTCGAGGCAGCCGTCTCCGGACTGGTCGACCTGATCGCCGAGCTACGTGCCTGGCCCATCGCCGAGCGGCAGGACATGCATCGACTGCCGGTGCAAGCGCACATCCGCTGGTGAAAAAAAGCAGTCGCGTCCGAGGCCGAGCGCCAAGCGAGGGCTGCGGTTCCGCCCTCGCTTGGCGCTCGGCCTCGGATGAGGAACAGCCATGGCCGAACGAGGCATCACCACAACGCCACACGAGACAGAGTCCGACCCAACCGCGACCGAGCGACTGGAACGGCAGATCCTTCGTAAAGTCACGCTCCGCCTGCTCCCTTTCCTCTGCCTGCTCTATGTCATCAATATTCTGGACCGCTCGAATGTCGCCTTCGCGCGGCTCAAGATGCTGAAAGATCTCGACATCAGCGAAGAGGCCTACGGCCTGGGCGCCGGCCTGTTTTTCATCGGCTATTTCGCATTTGAAGTCCCGAGCAACTTGATCCTGAGCCGAATCGGCGCCTGCCGCTGGATTGCCCGCATCATGATCTCATGGGGGGTGATTTCATCTTGCATGATGTTCGTCACCGGCCCGTGGAGCTTCTACCTGCTCCGGCTCCTGCTGGGATTCGCCGAGGCGGGCTTCTTCCCCGGCATCCTGCTGTATCTGACCTACTGGTTTCCGGCCAGACAGCGTGCCCGGGTGGTGGCTCAGTTCATGATCGCGTCGCCGTTGGCCTATATCCTGGGCGGGCCGCTGTCCGGCGCGCTAATGGAATACATGCACCAGGTGGCCGGCTTGCAAGGCTGGCAGTGGGTGTTCCTGATCGAAGGAATACCCGGATTGGTGCTGGGCGTGATCGTGTTCTTTCGGCTGCCCGATCGCCCGGAGCACGCGCGCTGGCTCACTCCGCAAGAACGTACCTGGCTGACCGAGCGGATTGCGTCCGAAGAAGAGTCGCGCGAACGGCGGCACAAGGTGAACCTCGCGCAAGCACTGGCGACACTCCGCGTCTGGCATTTAATCGCGTTGTACAGCACCGTTGCCGCAAGCATCGCCGCGATGGGATCTTATCTGCCCAAGTTCATCGAGGATCGCTTTCCGGACGCGAAGGAATTCGACATCGGTTTGCTGACGGCGGTTCCGGGTATCGTCACGATCGTCGTCATGGTGCTGGTTAGCGTCCACTCCGACCGCACGGGCGAACGGCGCTGGCATATCGCCGGCCCCGCTCTCTTCGCTGCGGCGGGCTGGGGGATGTATGCGGCTTTCGAGGCGCCGCTACTCAGCTTGTTGGGCCTCACGCTGGCCCAGGCGGGGATGATGAGTCTGATGGGCCCATTCTGGTCGCTGCCGACGTCGTTCTTGACCGGCCGGGCCGCGGCGGGAGGAATTGCCCTGATCAACGCGTTCGGCAACCTCGGCGGCTTTTTCGGGCCGAATATCATCGCGCAGCTCAAGTCGCCCAACGGGGCGTTCTCCTGGGGACTGACGGTGATGGCGATTCTCCTCTGCACCAGCGCCGCTCTGGCGTTGGGAGTGCGGTACGAGCCTGAGCAGCGGGCTACGGAATGAGCGTAGTTATCCTGTGCGAGATGCAGCGAGCGGGGCCAACGCACCGTTGTTCTTTGTTGATGAATAGCTGATAGCTGTTAGCTGACAGCTATCAGCTATCTCATCAAACACGCTCGTTTTCGAGATCTCGCACAGTAGAAGTAGTATCGAACCGATTCAGAAGTGCTCCACGCGCCATGCCGCGGCGCGGGGTAGCAGATTTCAGAGCGTTTTCCGCGTGGTCAAACTCCGTTCGGGTAGGCGGGAGCCCTCCTTCGTCATTTCTTCGCAAACGCTTGCATTCCACCCGATTACCCCTTACAGTGTGGCGCATCGGTTCAAAGTCACTGCGGTGAGGGAAGGACTTCCGACGTGCTCATCCTCCCGGCCATCGACCTGCGCGGCGGTCAGTGTGTACGCCTGCAACAGGGCGATTATGCGCGTGAAACGGTCTTCGGCGCCGATCCCGCCGCGATGGCGCGCCGCTGGGTCGAACAGGGCGCCGCGTTTCTCCACCTCGTCGATCTCGACGGCGCCAGGGAAGGCCGNNTGCCAGCTCGGCGGCGGCATCCGCAGCGAGACCGACGTCGCGGAGGTGCTCGGCTGGGGTGTCTCCCGTGTCATTCTCGGTACACGGGTGCTGCAAGACCCCGCGTGGTGCGAAATGGTCTGCCGCCGCTTTCCCGGCCGGGTCGCCCTCGGCATCGACGCTCGCAATGGCATGGTCGCCACTCAGGGATGGCTCGAAACGTCCGCCTGTCGGGCGCTCGACCTCGCGCGCCGCTGTGCCGACTGGCCTCTCGCCGCCATCGTCTACACCGACATCAGCCGCGACGGCATGTTGCAGGGGCCGAATGTCGAGGCGACGGCCGAGATCGCCGCCGCCGTCCCCGTGCCGGTGATCGCCTCCGGTGGCGTCACCACGCTCGACGACGTGGCCCGTCTCGCCGGCCGCGGCCTGGCCGGCTGCATCGTCGGCCGCGCTCTCTACGAAGGCCGACTCGATCTCGCGGCAGCGATCGCGCTCGCCAAATAACGGAGGGGCAACATGGAACCACCCGGTCAGCCCGTTTAGGGTCGCCTCGTTCCCACGCTCTGCGTGGGAACGCACGTGCGGGCCGCTCTGCGGCCAGTCAGTACAGCTTCCATGCGCTGCGTAAGATGCGAACCGCAGAGCGGTTCGGAAGTGCGTTCCCACGCGGAGCGTGGGAACGAGCAAAATTGCTCTCTTTCCCACAATCAACTCGCGGAGCCACCATGAGCAAGTACAAAGTGGAAGACATCCGGAACATCGCGCTCGCTGGACATGGGGCGTCGGGCAAGACCTCGCTTGCCGACGCCCTCCTGTTCGCGGCCAAGGCGGTCGATCGGCACGGCAGTGTCGACGACGGAACTTCGGTCTCCGACTACGACGACGAGGAACACAAACGCCACTTCTCCATCGACACCGCCGATCTGCACTTCGAGCACAAGGACGTCCACGTTCACCTTCTCGACACACCGGGTTACCCCGACTTCGTCGGCGCCGCGCTCGGCGCGATCAGCGCCGTCGAGACGGTCGTGATTACCGTGTCGGCCATCAACGGCGTGCAGGTCAATACGCGGCGCATGTTTAACGAAGCCGGGCGCCGCGGCCTGGCGCGGATGTTCGTCATTAACAAGCTCGACGGCGACAACGTCAAGTTCCTGGAGCTGCTCAAGATCATCCAGGACACGTTCGGCAAGCATTGCGTGCTGTTCAACGCCCCGATCAACCCGGGTCCCAAGCTGAGCGGCGTCGTCAGCGTGCTGCACCCGCCGGCCTCACCGCCGGCCGGCTGTCCCGTGGACCTCGCCGCCGCCAAGGCGCAGGCAACCGATGCCGTCGTCGAGTGCGATGAAGAGCTGACCATGAAATATCTCGAAGGCGGCGTCACCGACGAGGAGATCGATGCCGTGTTGCCGCGGGCCATCGCCGCCGGGACCGTTATTCCCATTTTCTGCACGGCCGCCAAGAAGGACATCGGTATTCCCGAGCTGATGGAGGCCCTCTGCATGGACGCTCTCTCGCCGCACCAGGGCAAGAAGCGTACCGCGCTCAAGGGCCAGGGCGATCACGCCGTCGAGGTGACGCTCAAACCCGATCCCAACGCTGAGTTCGTCGGCCAGGTCTTCAAGACGCTGACGGACAAGTTCGTCGGCAATCTGAGCTTCATCCGCGTCTACTCGGGCACCTACAAACCGGATCAGCCCCTGGTCAACGTGCGCTCCGGCAAGTCGGCCCGCACCGGCGGTATCTCGTTGATGCAGGGCAAGAGCGCGTCGCCGCTCGCCGAAGCCATCCCCGGAGACATCATTGCCGTCTCCAAGGTCGAGGACTTGCACATCGGCGATACGGTCAGCAATCACGCCGGGGCGCCGCGGTTGCCGGAACTCGCGTTCCCAGCACCGATGTTCGGTCTCGCCGTCGAGCCGAAGGCGCGCGGCGACGAGCAGAAGATCTCCGGCAGCCTGGCCAAGATCGCCAACGAGGATCCGACCTTCCAGGTGACGCGCGACGAGCAGACGCACGAGATGGTCATCACCGGCATGAGCCAGCTACACCTGGAAGTGATGCAGCATCGGCTCAAGCGGCGCTTTGATGTGGACGTCGTCACGCACGATCCGAAGATCCCTTACCGCGAGACGATCATGAGCAACGGCGAGGCCGAGTACCAGCACCGGAAGCAGTCCGGCGGCCGCGGCCAGTACGCCAAGGTGCTGCTCCGCGTCTATCCGCTGCCGCGCGAGATCAAGACGAAGGAAGAGTTCTTCGAGAAGTTCGCCAACAAGTCGAAGTTCGAGAAGATTCGCATCGACTCCAGCCATTACGAGCCGGAGCACAACTTCGGTTTCATCGATCACATCGTCGGCGGCAGCATCCCGAACCAGTTCATCCCGGCCGTGGAAAAGGGGTGCAAGGAGTTGCTGGAGCGCGGCGCTCTCGCCGGCTACCGCATTCAGGACGTGGCCGTCGAGGTTCATTTCGGCAAGGCCCACGACGTTGACAGCTCGGAAGCCGCGTTCAAGACAGCCGGCCGCCTCGCGTTCAAGAACGGCTTCCTCGCCGCCCATCCGGTGCTGCTGGAGCCGGTGGTGACGATGGAAATCACCGTGCCGTCGCAGTACACCGGCACGATCCTCGGCGACCTGAACACGAAGCGCGGCCGCATCGAGAACCAGGACAGTCTGCCCGGCGACCTGGCGGTTATCAAGGCCATCGCACCGCTGGCCGAGGTGACGCGCTACAAGGCGTCGCTGGACAGCATCACGCAGGGTCAGGGGTCGTATACGATGGAGTTCAGCCATTACGATCAGGTGCCCGGCAATGTGCAGCAGCAGATCGTGAGCAAGGCCAAGCTCGGGCCGGATGAGGACGAGTGAGACCTCCGCGGCGTGAGCAATACGTTCCTCGTGCTCACGCTCCGCATGGGCACGAGGAACGTGGCGCCGACCCAGACTTGGTAAACTGCACGCAGTCAGGTTGAGGTGAGCGTCGCGGCGTAGGCCCGATGTGATATGGTCCGAGCCGGGATCACACGTCGGGCTTACGCCGCGATGCTCGCCAAATGTTATTTGTCAATAACCCTGGGAAGCACCGCGGCGCGTTCAGCGCGTGAACGTCGAATGCCCCCTCCAACCACTACCTGGATCGACCGTGTCTCACGCCAAGACATACAAAGGGGAACGCGCCCGCTGACGGCCTCAAGGTGCTGTTCATCTCTTACCTCGAACGGCACAAGGACGACCTGACCTACATCACCAACCGCTATCCCGTCGGCCCGGTCAAGGGCTTCGAGACGACCGGCGTCCTCGATCCGGCGTCGGGCACGCGCTTCACCCTCGGCAAGACGGGCGAGTTGTACCGCGAACGCTACTGGCATTCATCAATGCTGGAGGCCGTCGCACGCTTGCGGACGTTCTTCGAGCCGCGCCGCCGCTCGCTGGTGACGGTCGCGGTGGCGTGGGTGCTGGCTCAGTCCGGCATCACGTCGGCGGTCCTCGGCGCCAGCAAGCCGGAGCAGCTCGACGCCAGCCTGGCGGCCGTCAACCTGACGCTGGATGAGGAGGAGCGCGCGGCGTGCGATCTGGCGTGGTATGGGATTCCGCGGACGGCGCCGACGCGGTGAGCCTGATGCATTCTCCCGCCGGTCATCGTCGACAGCACGATTCGTGTTACGTGTCAGTGGGGCGGGGGGGGCTTTGCTCCTTTTTAAGTCTCTGAAACGAAATAGGCTGATTCCGTCCTGAGCCGCTGTTGGGAAATAAGGACTTACGGCGATCCACAACGGCTCTGAAACGAAACGGGCCTTCTCGGAGTCAAAAAGGAGCAAAGCCGGCGGGGGGAAGAACCCAAACTGACATGAATCGGTGTTTTTCCTAGAAAAGGCGCAGATCGGGCGCGCATTCATGTTATTTTTTACCCTGTTTCGACCGATTCGTGTCATTCGGTCCAAGATGACAAACTTGGTGATCTTTCCATTCGCTGCGAGGCGAGTCTTCCACAGAGCCGACATGGAATGACCGAATGAACAACGACTTTCGCTCGCGGAGCGTTCAGATATCGTGGACACCGTGAGGAGGCCGAAAGTATGAAGACGATAGTAGCAAGATCCGAATTGGCCACGCGCGTGGAACGCGCTCTGAAAGAACTGGCGGCCCAGGTCCAGCGCAGCGTGCCGGCCGTGCGTTGTACCGTCCAGCACGGCGGCAATGACAGTTTTCCCTGGTGGATCGTGGCCCGTTTCGCCAACGGTGCGGACGAGAGCAAAGTAGTAGACGTCTCAATCGAGTGTCGGGGGACGTCGGAGGATTGGACGATCCGAGCCGACCTCGCGCGCGAGAATGGTTGGGTTATTCGAGAATCTTCCGCCCTCTCGTCCAGCGCGCCGGCGAATGGGGCGGAACGACCCGGCGAGCCGGAGGAGGACGGCGTGAAGCAACTCGAAGTCTTCTTGATCGAACAGGCGGATTGTCTTCGTCAGGAATTGACATGAAACGAGGAAAAGGGACGCGGATCATCCCCAAGAATGATCCGCGTCCCCATTGATTTTCCTCCACCCCGTTTTCCGCCTCTTCTTTTCTATTCTACAGGTGAGACAGTTACGCAGGTGGATTTGTCCTTGGAAAAAGCGGAACCCACTTATCCTTATTGTAGCTGTGCAGAATGGGGATGGTATTGTTCGGGCAATCATGGTTTAGAACAAACAGCAATCCACAATCCCCGTATCCCTTCGGCTTTTCTGGGAAGTGTTCTGTACAATACCTTAATACAATTTCTTTGTCAGAGGATGTAAAATGACAGCAGTCGTCTGAGAAGAAATTGTCCGAGCCGATCAAGTTGTAATGGGTCATGAGCTGGAGATCAGTGTTCATGCGAATCTCATCATGTGCTTGGACAGTAGCTGCCACGACCATGAGGTACACCGTGCCAACACCGCCTGCCAACTCTCGAAATAGTCCATTCCAACTTGCACATGCTTGAGTACCCGTGCCCGCAAAGTCATCGATTAGCACGACAGTGTCATTGCCGGTTAGTTTCTGTGCGGGAAGTTCATGGGCATAAACGAAGAGCGAGTTGAAATACCTCTCCCTCATACTCATCGCCTGACGGAAGCAAGCCGTCATATGGTCCCCACTCTCTCCTGGCCGTACGGCGTAGGGCACGAACCGCCACTCCCCAGTTCTACTTGTCTTGTTTCTATGCCAACCGGGCAGAGCTCGCATGAGACTTTGAAATGCGAGTTCCATCTCCGCCCGCGTGACAAGCTGGACGGAGTCGAGAAGGCGCGCAGCCACATCCCTATCCTGTTTCTTGAACTGACCGACCCAAGCATCGATGTCTCCAGGAGTGGGCGGATGCTTGTAGTTCAAGAAGTGATTGTACCACTTCTTTTTTCGGGAGTTGTTGATCTTTGTGTCAACTGGGGCAGGCTGTTTCATTTTTTTGATCGCCGTCCGAGTTCTTGAAGCTTGGCTTGGATGGTTGCGGCTAGTTTCTCCAGATCTTCCCAGAGTTGCTCCTCAGCGAAAAACTCATCGATGTCGATATCCTTGATAGCTTGGCGAAGCTTGCCAACGTCTTTCGTCAAGGCCCTGACCTGTGTGGCTACGCCGACCCCTTCAATCTCAAGATGATCGACTCGGAGGTCTGGTTGTTTGGTGAACTCCTCGAGACGCTTTGATAATTGCCTCAGCTTGCCGGCTTTGTTCGCATTGCTAATGTGTTGCTTGATGATCCTGAAATCGGTAACAGCCTTCAAGCCTTTGGCTTTCTGCTTCTCTATCATTGCGTCGGTGAACTCGTCGCGGTCGAACCAGTCGAAGTTATTCACGAGGCGATCGTTCCTGATGACATACATCTCGATGAAAAAGTCTGCCTTCCATCGCTCTTCCGGGTTGGCCGTCAACATCATTTCCTGATACTTGCCGTCGTAGGACAGTAGCTTCTTACACCTCACGATCACCGCCACGTCCATGCCGGTCAGCTCGGCAAGTTTCTGGTCATTCGACTCTTGCATCTCGTCCATCAACACCTGCATCTTGAGGGCGGTTGGCATCAACTCCCAGTCTGCTCTTAACTTGTGGATTTGGAACATCGTGATGATGTTCTGAAATGTCGATGGCTCCGCTACGATGTTGACGGGCACTTTTTGCAATTCGGCTTTTTGCGCGCAGATCCAGCGTCGCTGGCCGTCGAGGATAACGTACTTACCATTGATCCTCGCCTTCTCGTACACCGTCAACGGCACGAGAATGCCCACTTTCCTGATCGACTCTTCTAGTGTCTGCATGGGCACATCGTCGAACAGCATGCGCGGGTTGTGCGGATTCGGCTCAAGGTCAATAATCTTGACCTCCTTGATGCCGATCAGCTGTACAGCATGTTCCTGCCTGTCGGGCTTTTCGTTCGAGGCCGCTTTCCTCTTCTGTCCCGATGGCTTTTTCATAGCCATACCGTCACTCCCTCTTGGTGCCCCGACGGAATTCCTCGGCAATCGGCTTGTTCGAGATCAGCCATTCGTAGGCATGTCGGCGACTCCCTGTGAAGCCCGCCACGTGACGTCGTATTGGGAGACGAACTGCATTCCACTTTCGAGCGATTTCCCGTGATTCCTTGCAGTCGGCGTAACTTACGAGAAAGTCAGCACCAGTTTGGACGATTCGCGTCAGGCTTGTGGCCATCCGTTCAATGTCAGGCGTATCGAAGAGGGTGGCCCCGTACTCGCGGAACACCCGGCGGGATCTCACTGCGTACGGCGGATCCAAGTAGACGAAATCGCCGGACTGCACGTGCTGGAGAGTTCGCTCGAAGTCTCCTGCGATCAGCTTAGTCCGCTTTAGTAACGATGAACATAGTAGCAGGTCCGCTTTCGAGAAGTACGCACCGGGCTTGGTGCCCATTGGGACGTTAAAGTCCCCGCTCGTATTCGTTCGGTAGATGCCGTTAAAGCAGTTGCGATTCAGGTACAGGAAGCGGAGCGCGCGCGTTTCGGGATCGAGTTCGTCTTGTTGCTTGCTCCGCCATCGGTAGTACGTTGACTCATCCCGCTTAATCCGGCACAGGCGCTCATAAAGTCGGACGGGATGATCACGGACGACCCGGTATAGTTCGATCAGGCTGGCGTTCTTGTCGCCGAGGATTCCCTGATTTGGGGCGATCTCGAAGAACAGGCACGCCGAGCCTGCAAAGGGCTCGACGTACCGCTGGTGTGAATTAGTCCAGAATTGAATCAGCCTCGGGAGTTGCTTCCGCTTGCTACCAGCCCAGCGAAGAAATGGCTTCGCCCGCTGATCTGGCCTGCTCTGCGTCGTGCGTCCGAAGTCAGATGCATGGGAGCGCGAATCGGCCATAGCTGTGATCCGATACTTCGGGAAAGTAAGCGTAGATGTCCTTCTGTCCCGGCAAACGCTGCGGTGCCCGGCCCGCGATCGGCTGCATCGCTCAAGACATCAAGAGAATAATCTATCCCGCCAAGCATGCTGAATCAATCCGGAGCAGAAAAGGGGATGCGGATTAATTTTGTCGCATCACGACACCAACGCCCTGCACTCCACCCCCTCCCGCCGAAACCGCTCCAGCAACTCCGCCTGCTGCTTCTCATCTCGGCACGTCACCAGCACCAGCCACTGCTCCGGCACGTCCTGAATCCCCGGCCGCACCGCCGCCGTCAGCGCCGCCAACTCTGGGTTTGCCGCCGCGCCCGTTCACTCCTTCATCGCCAGCAGCCAGATATTGCGAAACTGCACCGGGCAACCGTTCTCCTGAAGCAGAATCGGCCCGGCGCTACACGGGTCGCCGCCCAATCCGCGCAAGGTGTTGTCAGTGGTGATCGGCACGTTGTCGTGGATCTTCACTCCGTTGTGATAGACCGTCGCCACCGCCGGCATCACTTTCTTGTCGCCGTCGCACTTCGGGGCGGTGTACTCGATGTCGTAACTCTGCCAGACGGTCGGCGCCTTGCAGACGTTCTCCGACGGCGCGGCGATGCTGTAGATGGCGCCGCAATCGTCCTTCTGCCGTACCTTCGCGCCATAGCTGTCGAGCACCTGGATCTCGTAACGCCCTTGCAGGTAGACGCCGCTGTTGCCGCGCCGCTGGCCCATCGCCTTCGGCTGGTAGGGAATGCGGAATTCGACGTGCAGCTTGAACTTACCGTCGAATTGCTGCTTCGTGATGATGTCGGCGGTCGGGCTTTTCACTTCCACGACGCCGCCGTCGAGCAGCTTCCAGTTGGCCGGGTCCTTGCCGTTGCGGCCGGTCCAGTTGTCGAGGCTTTTGCCGTCGAGAAGGAGGATGGCGCCTTTGGGAGTCGGGGTGGTCGGTACATCGACCTTGTCTTCGGGCTTTAACAGCTTCAGATCGCTGATATCGCCGAACGGATCCTGGGCCGCAATCGGCGAGCCGACTGTCAGGACGAAAGCCGTCATGAGCGCGACGCAGTGCGGACGCATCGTGGGTATCTCCTCATTCAGGTGTTGGGCGGCGCGCTGCTGACAGAGGCCGAGCGCCAGCGAGGACTTAGTTCCGTCCTCGCTGGCGCTCGGCCTCTGACGCGTTCTACTCAAGGTCATGCTCTTGAACAAGTCGCTTCGGAGCGGTGTTGCGCCAGGCCGCACTCAGGGCTTGCCGGACGGTCACCTCGTCGGCGTCGCAAAGGGTGACGATGGTGCAGCCGCGACGCCCCCACGCGCCGCTGGCAGGTCTGTAGACATGCGGTTCCGTGCGGATGAACGACGCCTGCTGTTCCGCCGTCAGCTTCACCATGCCCCAATCCTCGTCCGGCCCGAGGGTCGCGAAGATCTTGCCGCGGACGCGGAAGTCGGGATGGCCCATGTGCGCTTCTTCCGACGCTTCGGGAAAACTGAGCGCCAGGCTGCGGAACTCGGCTGCGGTCACGTGTTTCCCCCACGGCAGCGGCGCCGCGACTGTCAGAGTCTGTCCGGAATGCCCCCCTCGCCCCCGTACTCGGGGGAGAGGGGCTTATCGGACAGATTCTCAATCGAGGAGCCATCAGATCGCACGCAGCGATTCGACAATATCGGCGCGCGCCGCTTGCCACGCGGGGGCCATCCCGGCGACGACGCCGATAACCAGTGCGGCACCCATCCCGTGGAGCGCCAGAGTCCACGACGGCGTGAACGCAATGGTCACGCCTTCCGTCCCGACCGCCAGCCGGCTCAGCCCGAGTGTTGTGAGCGCCGCACCCACGCCAAGCACGCCTCCTCCCACGCCGACGATCATACTCTCGCTCAGCACGAGGCCGAAGATGCGCAAGCCCGTGAACCCCAGCGTCTGCAACACGGCATGTTCCCGAACCCGGTCCTGCACCGCCATCAACGCAGTCGTCGAAACGATCGCCAGCACGAGACCGACACAGGCGTAACCGAGGTAGTGCGCGAAGCCGATGAGTTCCGCCAGATCGCCGACGGCATTCGCTTCGAAAACGCCTTTGGGCCGCGTGTCCGTGGCGACGGGACCGCCGTGAAATGCGGCGTCGATGGCCCGGCTCACCGCGTTGGCGTCCGCTCCCTCGGCCAGTTTGACCTCGAATTGCGTCACCGTGCCGACGGAGTTCAACCCGCGCGTCCGTTGCAAGAAGTCCAGATGAGTGTACAGGAAATTCTCCTCGGCCGGACTCGACGCCGTGAAAATGCCGGCGATGTGGACCGTCACTTCGCCGATGGCAAAACGCTGCCCAACCTTCAAGTGGCGACGATTCGCCAGCGCCTGGCCGACGAGCGCCGCATCCGGCCGTTGCTCGAATGATTGCAGGCCGCCGTCGATCACATTCATCTCGCGGAAGCGGCGCAATTTATCCGGCGGCATGCCGTGGAAGACGACGAGATCGAGACTGGCGCGACAGTTGTTCATGAACACCTTGATCGGCGTCACATCCCCAACGCCGGGAATCTCGGCGATGGTGCGCCCGTAATCTTCCGGCAGCTTGCTCGTGCTAGGACAGAAGCGATTCGTCTGAAACACGATCAAGGAGCGTTCCGCCTGTCGATTCTGCGTCAAGCGCGCCAGCCCTTCCTGGACCGCGCCGACAAAACAGAACACGAACAGCGCCACGGCCGAGCCGCTGACGGTCAGCCCGGTGCGGACGCGGTGCCGCCAGAGGCTCTTGACGAGGTAAGGGAAGAAACGCAGCATGTTCACGCCCCCCGCGACACGAGCGCCTGGAGCGGCGGCTCCGGTTCGAGCAGTTCGCCTTTTTCCAGTCGTATGCGCCGCCGCGCAATCGCCGCCGCCTTTGGATCGTGCGTCACCATCAGAAACGTCGTGCCAAGCTCCGTGTTGAGGCGTTGCAGCAGATGCTGGATTTGGTCGCTCGTTTCCGCGTCGAGATCGCCCGTCGGCTCATCGGCGACGACGAGCAGCGGATCGGCGACGATCGCGCGGGCGATGCCGACACGCTGTTCCTGACCGCCGGAGAGTTGACGCGGGTAGTGATCGGCACGATCCGACAGGCCGACGGCTTCGAGCGCGATACCGACGCGCTTGTGCCGCTCGGCGCGCGCCAGCGGCAGCAACAGGAGTGGCATTTCGACATTCTCATACGCCGTCAGGACGGGGATGAGGTTGTAGAGTTGGAAGATGTAGCCGACATTGGCAGCGCGCCAGTGGGCGAGTTTCGTCCGCGATAAGCGCGTAATATCGACGCCGTTGACACGGACCTCGCCGCGTGTTGGGCGGTCGATCCCGGCCAGGAGGTTGAGCAACGTGCTCTTGCCGGAACCGCTGGCACCCATGAGTGAGAGGAAATCGCCGCGCTCGACGTCAAGGTTCACGTCGCGCAACGGCGTGATGGTTTGCTCGCCTTTGCGGTATTCCTTCGTCACATTCCGGATTTCAACCAGTGGCATCGTCAATCCCTCAATGTGATCGATCTTCCTCCCCTCGCCCCTATACTCGGGGGAGAGGGGTCGGGGGTGAGGGGTTTGGCGTCTCACTCGCCCCTCACCCCTGCCCCTCTCCCCTGAGTACAGGGGAGAGGGGAGATACGGGTCAATGTTTCCCTTGGTGGTCGCCGGTTTTCGCCGGCGCGGCAGGGGCGGCCGGCGTCCGTTCCTCGCCGGTAACCGTGATGCGCGCGCCGTCGTTCAACCCGTCGCGTCCGGAGGCAATAATTTTGTCCGTGGCATTCAACCCCTCCAACACCTCGACCAATCCCTCAGACCCCGCCGGTCCAAGTTTGACGACGCGCCGCCGTGCCACACCGGCCGCCTGGTCCGCGAGCCACACCGTCGGTTTCTCACCTGCGTTCTCCACCAGCGACCGCGGCACGAGCAGACGCAACGGAGGCGTCTCATCCTGCGCCGGTCGAGCCGAGGCAACGGCGAGAAACGTCACCTGAACGAGCATATCGGGCCGTAGTGTGGAGGGCGGCTTGTCGATGGCGACCTTGACTTGCAGTGTGTTTTTCTGGATGTCGGCCTGCGAGGTGGGGAACAACACTTCGCCGAGCAGCGGTCCGCCCGGCGCCGCCGGTGTCTCGATTTTGACGCGCTGGCCCGGCCGGACGCGCGGCACGTCCTCCAGGCGAACGTCGGCGCGGACCTGCAAGCGCGCCGGATCATACAGGCTGACAATCGCGCTGCCGTCATGTCCACCGCTCGCCGTACTCATGACGCGCGCGCCCGGCCGCGTGAGCAAGCCAAGCACCCGGCCCGCGACGGGCGTTTTGACGGTCATCCGGCGGAGGCGTAGTTGCGCGGTATCGACAGCCGCTTGCGCTTGCAGCACCCGCGCCTCCGCGGCTTCAACCTGGGCCTCCGTGTCCGCTTTCTGCCGCTTTTCTTCCGTCTTCAGCTCCAACCGCTGACGAACGGCGTCGGACTTTTGCTGCAACGCCGCAACCTCCCGCTCCAGGCGAACCATGCGGCTCTTCAATTCCTCGAGGCTCACCGAAAGCAGATCAAGCTCGTTTTGCACTCGCCTGACGCCCAGTTCCGGCACCAACGTACCGACGGACTTGACGCCTTCCAGCTCCCGCTGCGCCAGCCGATGTTTCGCTTCGGCCGTGCGCAGTTGAAACGGCAGCACCGTCCGCTCCGTTTGTTTCTGCGCCAGCATGGCCTCGGCTTCGGCCAGCGCCGCCTGCAAGTGCGCCGGTTTCTCCACGTTCACTGCCGCGGCCGTTCGTGACGCCAGCGCCGACTTCAACTCGGCCTGACGCAACAGCAAGTCCGCCTGCGCCGCGTTCACGGCCAGCTTGACCTCGGCATCGATCAAGCGCGCGACCGTCTCTCCCGCCTGGACCTCCTGGCCTTCGACGACCAGCAATGCTTCAACGACGCCCTCGGCCAGCGCCGGCACGGTAATCGACGTCGGCCGTGGTTCGACCCAGCCCGCCGATTGGAAGAGCGGCTCGCCCTCCCGCGAAACTTCGCCGCGCGTCGTCAGCACGGGAACGACCGTCACGGACCGCGACGGCAGCAGACTATCGCGCGCCGCCCACGCGATCACGGCGACGAAGCCGAGCAACACACCCGCCGGCAAGACGACGCGCGACAGCCAGCGGCGCGGACGGCGCGCCGCTGGAGGCGTGGCCGGCCCCTCGCGGCGAACGGCGAGTTGACGCAGATCGACGTTTGGATTCATGGCTTGCCTCTACTTTTGGTCAGCTCGAACATACAGCCCCATCGCCAGGATCGTCAGATTGCCCTTGTCGTCGCGCTTCGCCTTGCCGCGCACGACCACGGTTTGGAGTTCCTTCACACCGAGAAGCTCGCGCGCCGGCGTCTGCACCGTGTCCCCCTGTGCGTCAACGATGTTCACGGTCGCCATCGAGGCGAGCAGGCGTTTCGGATCGTCGCAGCAGTAGTCCCAGGGCGTATCGCAATTGTCGCCCTCAATTTCGCTGCAAGGCACGAGCGAGGCATCGATGAGCGAGAAACTCGCCTGACCGCTGCCCCAGGGGTCTTTGCGGCCGCCGATGCGTCCGACGATGACGACGTCGTCGCCGTCCTTTGTTTTCTTCCGGGTATCGAGGACGCTCTGCGCCTCGGCCGGCTCTTCCTTCAGCAGGTACTTCGCGCCGTCTCCGGAGAAACCACTCCCCGGTTTGTTGTCCGAGCAACCCAGGCACGCCGCGAGGAGCAGCGCTGGCACGGTGATCCACTTCATGGGAACCTCCTTCGAGAGATCAGATCGCTTTCAAACCTTCCGCGATTACCAGCCGCGTCGCCCGCAATGTCGGCGGGATCGAACCGATCACGCCGAGCGCCACGCCGACTCCGCAGCCTGTCAAGATGGCGATACTGTCGATAAAAAGCGGGAATGCGCCCATCGTGAACCGAACCGCGGTGCCGTTGATGAAGATGAGCGCGATTCCTGCCGCCAGTAGCGCCGCTGCCGTCGCCAGCAACACCCCCTCCTGAACCAGACTGAAGGCGATGGCGCGCCGCGTGAAACCGAGGGTTTGCAGCGTCGCCAGCTCACGAACCCGGCCGACGACGGCTCCATACATCGTGTTCAGTCCTGCGAACACTCCCGCACCAGCAACCAGACAGACGACCAGCCAGGCGAGCATACGCACTGGGCGATAGTGCTTCGTCAAGGATTCGTAATAAGTCGTCTCGGGCGTTGCTTGCAGTTCGAGATCGAGACGCTCACGGCAGAAGTTATCGATGCCGGCGAAGCGTGCCCCCGATGCGAGGGTCACCGCGACGAGGCTGATGTCCTGGCGTTTCATCGCCTGTTGCAGATCGTCGAGCGGACACCACAATTCCGATTCGAAGGCCGACCCCGCCGCCGCGAAACGACCGCTGATACGCCACGATCGACCTTCCAGTATCACTTGTCGCCCGACAGCGAGTGCCGCCGCTGCACGGCCCAGTTTCGTCGCGACGAGTCGGCCGACCACGACCTCGCCCGCTTTCGGCCAGTCGCCATCGATCAGTTGCACTTTCCGCCGCACGAGCAGAACCGACGGCGTGACTCCGCGCACCAGGCCGAGCGTCGGCCGCGCGTCTCCTTCGACGGCGACATTCGTGCCGAGATAGAGTTCCTCGGAGGCGTAAGCGGCCTGGCTGCCGTCCGGCAAGGTGCGCCGCTGCACGCCCGGCAAACTTGCGGCCAGCAGCGTCGCCGTTCCGCGCGGGAGTGTGGAGTTCTCGACGTTTTCCGATGCGCCGAGTGCATGGATGAAGATAACTTCCGGATCGCCGCTGACCGCCAAGCTCGTTTCGAGGCCGCGGATAAAGCCCACGACGACGAACACCAGCAGCACAACCAGCGTGAGACACCCAAGTGTCAGCGCGCTGCGTGTTGGTCGGCGGAACAGATTGCGAACGCCGTACTCCCACGGCAACGGACGGAATCCGAGCATGGTAACTGAACCTTGGAAGATGTCGAAAGAGCCGTTGTCTTGATCGGCGGATCAAGGAAGTGCGCGCGGTCTAGCAAAGCCAGACACAACAGCGCAGATGAAGTGCTTGAGAGGAGTCGACGGACAGTGGATCGGCGGGAGGGAAGGAGATTGGTAGGACAGGTTCATCGACGAAGAGCGCTGTTGTCGATGCGGGAGCGAGACAATCGACGAAAGTCAGCGCCGAAAGCGGCGGAGCCATCGAAACCCGATCGTAGCAGGGACAGTCGCCCTGATCCGGCGGCGATTGGTCGTGTTCGGGGTGAGACGGCTCGTCGTGGCTGGTGCAATGGTCACACTCGCAGCAGCTAGACAGCGCTTCCTTCGACAACATCGGAAACGCACCTGCGGACAAGATGCAGCACCAGCCCGGCGGCAGTGCGAGCAGGACGGTCACAACGAACACCAGCGATCGAACGAACACCTTCATGAGACGCATGCTATCACAGACTGCCCCATCGTGACAAGGGCATGGTTCAAACGCCGGTAGCGCCGTGGGGCAGACATTCCTGTCTGCCGCAGCAGGGCAGACAGGAATGTCTGCCCCACGGCGCCATCCGCAGCGCCCCGTATTTGAACCATGCGTCGTCGTTGCCCAGCTGACGCGGGGAAGCTATTTCGGCACCGCTGTTCCATCGGCCCAGCTCACGGCTTGGCGAAGACACTGTCGTCCAGTTCCCCCAGCGCTCGGATGTCGCTCAATTCCGCGTCGAACAGCTTCGCGCCGTCCACCTCCAGAGTGAACTGGGTGAAGTGCTTGAGCCCGTCGAAATCCTTGTAATCGCTGACCAGGAACACCACGATGACTTCCCGCTCGTCCGGCAGCTTGAGGCGGGCCTCGGTTTTGACCAGCAATCCCGTCTTCTTGTCGAAGAAGACGCTGAGATCGGTATACCCTTTCCGTTCAACCAGCACGCCCACGGCCAGCCGCTCGCCGATCCGCACCTCGCCCAGCGGCGACAGCTTGCTCTCCCCGGCCTTGAGGGGCAACAGCATCTCCGGCAGCCGCAGGAAGTAGAGGATCTCTCGGCGGGGAGCGAGGAAATCGGCTGGGGCGTCGATCGTTTTGCCGCGGGTGTGGAACCAGCCCTTCTTCCGGTTGATGAGCAAGATGGCGTTGGTGACGCGGCCGCCCTCCCCGGCAGTTATCTCGGCTCGGTACTGGTCCAGGTCTTGCGCACTGCTCTCGTCGGAGTAGATGGGTAAGCCGCCCGTCGGTGCCGTCACCTTGGTTTTCCAGGTGACGGCGCGGAGTTTGGCGACCCGCGCCTCGCCGCCGGAGGCTCGGATCGCCTTGTCGATGATGGCACGCATGTCCGCCGTTTCATCGGCTCGAACGGAGGGAACTGCGATCAACACCAACACCGGCAGGCTCAGGACGATCATCCTTGCGAGTAGCGTTTTCATTGCTCCCTCTGGCACGTCCGGGGAATCGGTTCGTCGAGAAGCGGAACAGCAAGGGCATTATCACCGGGAAATCGTTGGAAAGCAACGAAACACAGGACGGCGAAGCATCGCGGCTCGTCGAGAATCCAGTGGTTCGTAAAATCTGCTTCAGCGATCCCCTGTCTGTCCCGCGCGAAAGAGGCATCGGCCATGAAGCTCACTGCCACGGAAGTGGAACGGTTCTACGCTGTGTGGATGCCACTGATCCTCTTCGTGAATCGGCGGCTGCGACTCGTGCCCGAGATGCTGCCGGCCAAGTTCAAAGGCCCTTGGGATGTTGAAAAGGTAGCGAAGATCCGCGACGCTATGTGGGCCGACGATTCCCATCGCCATGCCTTCATTGCCGAGAACCCGGCAAAGCTGTCCACGAACGATCTGGCGCTAGTGGCGAGTTGGCAGCACCGCCTTGTCGGAGAGTTCTACGTTCTGAGACAACTCAAGCAGTATGGCATCCTCCTTCACGAATCCAACGTGTATGGCGTGCTGGGCCTCACCGATCCACTCGGAGAAATCGTTCCGTTCATGCCCTGCTTCATCAAGACCGTGTTGATTCCGTTCGGAGATCGCATCATCTACGACAGTCTGCTGACAGGCTACAACGTCTTCCTCGGCAAGGGCATCCGAAGTTCGCTGGAAAAGCAATACAAAGACGCCAAGGAACGCGGACCGATCATCACCTCGCTGCTGCCCTCGCTCGGCGCTGCCAGCCATCAGGATCAGCAGGAGACGGTCCTTGCCACGAACGCCAAGGTGCTGGACGCCTTCCGTACGCAGCTCTATCGCGCGGGGCTGAGTCCGAAAGTGGTCGAGCGTGACCTGGCTAACGTGACTTCCTTCGCGGAAGACCATCTGCTGAACCTGCCCTCGCCCTGTTCACTCCGTCAGTTCGACTCCGACGATGTGCGCAAATACGTGTCGTTCGTCCGGACCAGCGCAGATTTCACGGACGCACGACGCCGGGCGGCCTTGACGAGCTTCAAGCGCTTCCTCCGCTTCTTGTTGGACACGGAACGGATGGATTTCGAGAGTGCCGAGTCCGCCCTGGAAATGCTCAAGGGCCGTGGGTGACGCGGGGCCAATTCCCGCTTTCGCCGTTTGCGGGTTCGCACGCCCCTGCTAAGCCGCAAGCGGCAGACGCGCACGGCAGCGCTGAAAATACCAGCGCTCGCAGCTGATCGCGCTCAACATTTTTGCAAACAGGTTCGACACTGGCCGCGCCGGTGATATGACTACTTGTGAAGCGCAACGAGTCTCTCCCTCGTTTTCCTCGTTTCCAGGCCCACGCTCGGGAACGAGGACAGCGGCGCGCGCCCTTGCCTTGCGATCGCAGCCGGGAGAGAACGATGCAAACAACTCAATCGATCAGTCAGGACCCACTCGTCATGAATGCCGAGCGCAGCGATCAGGGCTCGCTGTTCGGGGACTATCAGCGCCATCCGACGGCGTGGGACGAACTTTTCGACGCCGCGGGTGAGCCGCATCCGCACTGCAATCTGCTGGTTGATTGCCTCAATCAGCTGCGGCTCGGCGAGTTTCAGAAACGCCGCACCAGCGCCGACCTGGTGTTTGTCAACCAGGGCGTCACCTTCTCGGTCTACGCGGACCGGCGCGGCGTCGAGAAAATCTTTCCCTTCGACCTGATCCCGCGCCCGGTGGCCGCCGCCGAATGGGTCCAGCTCGAGGCCGGCCTGCTCCAGCGCATTCATGCGCTCAACCTGTTCCTGTACGACGTCTATCACGAGCAGCGCATCCTCAAGGAAGGGATCATCCCCGCCGAGCTGGTGCTGGGATCGAAGGGTTTCCGCAAGGAGATGATCGACTTCGAGCCGCCGGGTGGGCAGTACATCCACGTCGTCGGCACCGACCTGGTGCGCGACGCCGGCGGCATCTTTCGCGTCTTGGAGGACAACGCCCGTACGCCGTCCGGCGTCAGCTACGTCCTGGAAAATCGCGTCGTGATGAAGAAGGTCTTTCCGCAGCTGTTCCAGTACTGCCGGGTGCGCCGCGTCGAGGATTATCCGCGGCGTTTGCGTGAGGCGCTCGATTCGGTGGCACCGGCCGGCGCCGGCGTCGCGCCATGCACGGTCCTCCTGTCGCCGGGGCCGTACAACTCGGCCTACTTCGAGCACAGTTTCCTGGCCCGCCACATGGGCATCGAGCTGGTGCTCGGGCCGGACCTGTTCGTCCACGAAGATCGAGTCTATCTGAAGACGACGCGCGGGCCGCAGCGGGTCGACGTGATCTATCGCCGGCTCGACGACGATTTCCTCGATCCCCACGTTTTCCGGCCCGACAGCCTGCTCGGCGTGCCCGGCCTGTTCCACGCCTATCGCGCCGGCAACGTGACGCTGGCGAACGCGGTCGGCACCGGCGTGGCCGACGACAAGGCCATCTACCCGTTCGTCGAGGACATGATTCGCTTCTACCGCAGCGAGGAGCCGATTCTGAACAACGTCCCCACGCACATCGGCGCTCGGCCGGAGGATTGTGCCTATGTCCTCGACAATCTCGACAAACTCGTGGTCAAGGCGGTCAATGAGTCGGGCGGTTACGGCATGCTCATGGGGCACACGGCCAGCGCGAAAGAGCGGTTGGAATTCCGCGACAAGATCAAGGCCAATCCGCGCAACTACATCGCTCAGCCGGTGGTGACGCTGTCCACCTGTCCGACCTGGACCGACGACGGACCGGCTCCCCGGCACGTCGATCTGCGTCCTTACATCGTCAGTGGGAAAACGTCGTGGGTGCTGCCGGGCGGGCTGACGCGCACGGCACTCGTTCCGGGATCGCTCGTGGTGAACTCCAGCCAGGGAGGAGGGAGCAAGGATACGTGGGTGATGGAGAACGGGAAGTAGGTTAGCCGCGACGCGATAGCGGAGCGCTGGCGCACCAGCGCTCCGCTATCGCGTCGCGGCTAACCGGCCGGAGTTCGAGAAATGATCTCGCGTGTCGCCGAGCATTGCTTCTGGATGAGCCGTTACCTGGAACGCGCCGAGAATACCGCTCGTATCCTCGACGTCAACCAGACGCTGCTCCTCGACTTCCAGGTGCCGCTGGAACAGCAGTGGCGGCCGCTGCTCATCATTTGCGGCGTCAACGACATGCCCGGCAAGCCGGAGGCGGAAGCCGTCCAGCATTTCATGACGTGGGAGCCCGCCAATCTCTCGAGCATCGTCGCCTCGGTCGCCGGGGCGCGCGAGAACGCCCGCATTATCCGGGAGGTCATCAGCGCCGAGATGTGGGAGCGCTTGAACTACTACCATCTGTGGATGCAAGGGCTGCAAGCCCGGGCGCTGTATGAGAGCAGCCGCAGTGAGTTCTACAACCAGATCAAGCGGATCAACCAGCTGCTGCACGGCATCGCCGGCGGCACCATGGCGCACGGCGAGGCGTGGGAGTTCTACCAGCTCGGCCGCTATCTCGAACGCGCCAGCCAGACGGCCCGCATCCTCGACGTGAAGTATCACATCCTGCTGCCGACGCCGGACCAGGTCGGCACGCCGGTGGACCAGGCGCACTGGGTGGCCATCCTGACGAGCTGTTCCGGGTACGAGCCGTTCCACAAGAAGATGCGCAGCCCGGCCGACATGGGCGTCGCCGTGGCCGACTTCCTGATCCTTGAACCGCAGTTTCCCCGGTCGGTTTGCCACTGCCTGAACGAATGCCGAAGTGCGGCGAGTGCCATCGCGGGCCAGAATGGCAGCGAGGTCGAAGTTCAGTTCGCCGACCTTGCCAATTGGCTGACCAAATCCGACATTACGGAAATCATCCGCAACGGACTGCACGAATCGCTCACCACCGTGGTCAATCGCATTCACGAAATCGGTGAGCTAATCCATCGAACCTACTTCGACGTGAGCATGCAGTCGCCGCCGCTGAAGCGCGCGGTGGGACAGAGTCAATCGCAATCGTAACGGTCGCCGCTTGCGGCTTGGCAACTCCTTGCTAAGCCGCAAGCGGCGACTCTGGGAGATAGTTCCATGCCAATCCGTGTGGCGCTGAACCACAAGACGGTCTACCACTACGACCGGCTCGTGACGCTCCAGCCGCACGTCGTCCGGCTCCGGCCGGCGCCGCATTGCCGTACCCCGATTCTCAGTTACTCGTTGCGTGTCACTCCAGAGCAGCACTTTCTGAACTGGCAGCAGGATCCGTACAGCAATTACCTCGCCCGGCTCGTTTTCCTCAAGCCGGCGGAGGAACTGTCCGTCGAAGTCGATCTCGTCGCCGAGATGACGGCGATCAATCCGTTCGACTTCTTCATCGAACCCTACGCGGAACGCTTCCCCTTCGCCTACGAGCCGAACCTGGCCCGCGAGCTCGTGCCGTATCTGGAAACCGCTCCGGCCGGCCCGTGTCTGCTGGGGTTGGTGGAAACACTCCGCCGCCGTGATCTCCGCTGCCAGGATTATCTGGTCGAGATCAATCGGCACCTTCAGAAAGAGATCCGCTACCTCATCCGCATGGAACCGGGCGTGCAGAGCTGCGAGCAGACGCTGACCCTGCGCAGCGGTTCCTGCCGCGATTCCGCCTGGTTGCTTGTGCAGACGCTGCGCCAGCTCGGGCTGGCCGCACGCTTTGTCTCCGGCTACCTCATCCAGCTCACGTCGGACGAAAAATCGCTGGACGGTCCCTCCGGACCTGAGCGCGATTTTACCGATCTTCATGCCTGGGCCGAGGTGTACTTGCCCGGCGCCGGCTGGATCGGTCTCGATCCCACCTCCGGACTGCTGGCGAGCGAGGGGCACATTCCGCTGGCGTGTGCCGCCGATCCGATCATGGCCGCCGCCGTCACCGGCTCGTTCTCGTGGACGCCGGACCCGGCCAAGGGCGCCGCCGAGCAGTGCCAGGAAGCGTTCCACGTCGAGATGACCGTGTCGCGCATTCACGAAGATCCGCGCGTCACCAAACCGTATTCCGACGAACAGTGGTCGAAGATCGAGGCGCTGGGCCACCACGTGGATGCGGAGCTGAAAGCCAATGACGTCCGGTTGACGATGGGCGGCGAGCCCACATTCGTCGCGATCGACCATCCCGACGACGCGGAGTGGAACACCGACGCGCTCGGGCCGCGCAAACGCATTTACGGCGGCGTGCTGCTCAAGCGGCTGCGCGACAAGTTCGCGGTTGGGGCGCTGCTGCATTACGGACAGGGAAAATGGTATCCGGGCGAATCGCTGCCGCGCTGGGCGCTGGGGTGTTACTGGCGCAAAGACGGCCAGCCGATCTGGCGCAATCCCGATTTGATCGCCGACGAATCGAAGCAGTATGCATTCAAGAGCCCCGAGGCGCAACGCTTCATCGCGGCGCTGGCGGCGAGGCTCGAAGTCGATCCGGCGCTGGCGATGCCGGGCTACGAAGACGCGTGGCACTACATGCTGCGTGAGCGCCGGCTGCCGGTGAACGTCGATCCGATCGCCAGCCGGTTGGAGGACGCGGAAGAGCGCAAACGCATCAGCCGCCTGTTCGATCAGGGGTTGAATGCGGTGGTCGGTTACGCGCTGCCGTTGCAGCGGCGCCTGGTGGACGGACAGGTGCGCTGGGTCACGGGTCCGTGGTTCCTGCGGCGCGAACACTTGTACCTGATTCCCGGCGATTCTTCGATGGGACTGCGCTTGCCGCTGGACTCGCTGCCCTGGGCAAAAGAAGAATATCCGAACACCGCGTTCGACCCGATGGCGACGTCCGATCTGCCGCCGCTGCCCGCCTCGCTCGCGCAACCGCCCGGCGGGCCGCCACGCGACGAACTGCAGCGCCCGGCGGCAGCGACGGAAGGCCGCCGGCGCGAGCGCGTGAATCGCGACGCATTCCGCATGCAGGGCGGCCCAACTCTGACGCACCAGCGCGAAAGCGAAGCGGTGGAAGCGGCGCGCGCGAAACGCGATCCGGTTAAATACGACGTAGTGCGCACGGCGCTGTGCGTCGAGCCGCGCGACGGGCGGCTGTACGTCTTCGCGCCGCCGCAACGGTATCTCGAAGATTATTTGAACCTGGTCGCGGCGATCGAGGACACGGCCGGCGATCTGCGCATGCCGGTGCTGATTGAGGGCTACACGCCGCCGCACGACAGCCGCTTGAACGCGATCAAAGTGACGCCCGATCCGGGCGTGATCGAGGTCAACATCCATCCGTCGGGCGCGTGGGACGACATGGTGAAGACCACGCAGGTTCTATATGAAGAGGCGCGCTTGACGCGGCTGGCAAGTGAAAAGTTCATGCTCGACGGCCGCCACACGGGCACGGGCGGCGGCAACCACATCATCTTCGGCGGACCCACCCCGGCCGACAGTCCGGTGCTGCGCCGGCCGGACCTGCTGCGCAGCCTGATCGGGTACTGGCACAACCATCCGTCGCTGTCGTTCCTGTTCTCAGGCTTATTTCTAGGTCCGACCAGCCAGCATCCGCGCGTGGACGAAGCGCGCAACGACAGCATTTACGAGCTGGAGCTGGCGTTCAAGGATCCGCGGTTCGGCGCGCCCAATCGGCCCAATCGGCCCGATCGGCCCGAGCCGGCGCCGTGGCTGACCGACCGGCTGCTGCGAAATCTGCTGATCGACTGCGCGGGCAACACGCATCGGACTGAATTCTGCGTGGACAAGCTGTACTCGCCGGACACGAGCAGCGGGCGGCTGGGACTGGTGGAACTGCGTTCGTTCGAAATGCCGCCGCATTACCGCATGAGCCTGGCGCAGCAGCTCTTGTTGCGCGGGATGATTTCGAATTTCTGGCGCGCGCCCTACGACCGCAAATTGGTGCGCTGGGGCACGGAGCTGCACGACCGCTTCATGCTGCCGCATTTTGTCGCGCAGGATTTCGACGATGTGCTCGAAGATCTGAATCGCGCCGGCTATCCCTTCCGCAATGATTGGTTCGCGCCGCATCTCGAGTTCCGTTTTCCGCCGATCGGTTCGTTTGCGCAGCGCGGAATCGAGGTGGAACTGCGCCAGGCGCTCGAACCCTGGCACGTGATGGGCGAGGAGGGTGCGCCTGGCGGAGCAGTGCGCTACGTCGATTCGTCGGTCGAGCGCATGCAGATCAAAGTCAAGGGCATGACCGGCACGCGGCACGCCGCCGCCTGTAACGGCCGGCGCATTCCGCTCCACCCGACCGGCGTCAACGGCGAATTCGTGGCCGGCGTGCGCTATCGCGCCTGGCAGCCGCCGTCGTGTCTGCACCCAACGATTCCCTCTCACGCGCCGCTGGTCGTTGACCTCTTCGATACATGGCAAAATCGATCGATCGGCGGCTGCACCTACCATGTCGCGCATCCGGGTGGGCGGAATTACGAGACGTTTCCGGTCAACTCCTACGAAGCGGAAAGCCGCCGCGTCGCGCGATTTTTCCAGAGCGGACACACGCCCGGGCCGCTGGCCGTAGCGCCCGAAAGCGGCACAGCCGAGTTCCCGTTCACTTTGGATCTGCGGTTGCCGCCAAAAATATAATGACCTATTGGGTCGCGCGCAGCTCTTTAGCTGCGCGCGACCCAATAGGTCCTTTTCCGTTCTCCGCGTCTTCGCGTCTCCGGGGTGAAAAGGGTTACCCCGGCTCCGTCATCTTCCTCGCATCCAGCAGTTCGTTGAGCTCCGTCTCCGGCAGCAGTTTCTTTTCACGCGCCAGCTCGCGCACGGTTTTGCCGGTCTTGTAGGCTTCCTGCGCCAGCTTCGCCGATGCGTCGTAGCCGATTTTGGGCGCCAGCGCGGTGCACATCATCAGGCTCTTCTCGATCAGTTCCTCGCAGCGTTCGCGGTTGGCTTTCAAGTCCTTCACGCAGCGGTCGGCGAAGGCGCGGCAGCCGCTCGAGAGGATCTGCATGGCGAAGAGCAGATTGTACGCGATCAGCGGCTTGAACGTGTTGAGCTCGAAATGGCCTTGCATGCCGCCGGCGGTGATCGCAGCGTCGGCGCCGATCACCTGAGCGGCGACCATCGTCAGCATTTCGGGCATCACCGGATTGACCTTGCCGGGCATGATCGAAGAACCGGCCTGCCGCGCGGGCAGCCGAATTTCGCCGAAGCCGGCTTCCGGCCCCGACGACAGCAAGCGCAGGTCGCCGCAAATTTTCAGCAGCGAAACCGCGTGCGCCTTGAGAATGCCCGAAACCTCGACGAATACATCGGCATTCTGTGTGGCGTCCACGAGATTTTCCGCGCGGGCGAAACCGATGCCGGTGATTTCGCGCAACTGGTCCACAACTTGGAAAATGTATTGGCGCGGCGCGGCCAGGCCGGTGCCGATGGCGGTGCCGCCGAGATTCACGACGCGCAGCCGCTCCTCGCATTTGTAGATGCGCCAGCGGTCGCGATTGATGGCTTCAGCGTAGGCGCTCATTTCGCGGCCGAGCGTGGTCAACACGGCGTCTTGAAACTGCGTGCGGCCTACTTTGACGACGTGCGCGAATTTCTTTTCCACCGCCTGAAACGATTCCTGCAACGCGACAACATTTTTTTCCAGCGCCTGCAGCAACCGAATCGCCGCCAACCGCAGCGCCGTCGGATAGGTATCATTCGTGGACTGGTGCAAATTCAAATCGTCCAGCGGCGAAATGTAATCGTAGCAGCCGACGTGAGGTTTGGAGTGCGCGGACAAGTCCGCGCTTTGGTTCGACGCGACATGTCGCGTCGAAGAAAGCGGCGACGTGTCGCCGCACTCCACATTGCGGATTTCGGAAATGATTTCCAATGCGCGATTGGCCAGCACCTCGTTGACATTCATGTTCGTGCTGGTGCCGGCACCGCCTTGCAGCGCGTCCACGATGATGAAACCGCCGAGATCGCCATTCGCTAGTTCGCGGCAGGCGCGATCAATGGCGTCAGCCTTCAGGCGGTCATCTGCCCACGCGCCGAGCGTGCGGTTGGTGCGGGCGCAGGCGAGTTTTACATCACCAAACGCGCGGGCGAGTTCGGGATGAACCGATTTGCCGGCGAGCGAAAAATTCTCCAATGCGCGCGCCGTGTGGATACCATGCAACGCCTCCGCCGGAATCGGCAGTTCGCCGAGTAAATCTCGTTCGATGCGAAAGGCGTTGTTCATGGTGAGAATCAAACGAAGACGTCGCGCTCGTTTTTGCGGACGCGGCTGACGAGTTCGTTGGCGGTTTTACCGATGCTGCCGGGCATCGTTTTCAATTCGTGGTTCACGAGTTTTTCGCCGGCCTGACGCGTTTCCGACGAGGCGTAGCCCATCAGATACTCCATGCAGCTCGACAACGCATTCGGACTGCAATGTTCCTTGATCAAGCCGGGCTTGGCCAAGTCCATGAAGTCCGCGCCAGTGCGGCCGAGGCGGTAGCACGCGGTGCAGAACGACGGTGTGTAGCCGAGCGAGGCGACGTCGCGCACAACTTCGTCGAGCGAACGATGGTCGCCGAGCTGAAATTGCTCAGCGTCGTGGCCGTCGCCGAGTTCGGCGTAGCCACCGGGATTGCAGCGGCTGCCCGCCGAAATCTGCGACACGCCCAGTTGAAATGTCGCGCGGCGCGTGTCGGCGTTTTCGCGGGTGGACATGATGATGCCGGTGTAAGGCACCGCGAGGCGCAGGATGGCGACGATTTTTTTGAAATCATCGTCCGACACCGCATGCGGCGGACGTTCGGCCAACGACGATCCGACCGCCGGTTCGATGCGCGGCACGCTGATGGTGTGCGGGCCGACGCCGAATTTTTCCTCGAGATGATGGATGTGCTGCTGCATGGCAAGCATTTCGAATTTCCAATCGTAAAGCCCGAACAGCACGCCGATGCCGACATCGTCAATGCCCGCTTCCATCGCGCGATCCATCACGTTCACGCGCCAGTCGAAGTTTTTCTTCGCGCCGGCGATGTGGACTTTGGCGTAGGTTTCGCGGTGATACGTTTCCTGGAACAACTGATAGGTGCCGATGCCGGCTTCCTTGAGTTGCTTGAATTGATCCACCGTCAGCGGCGCGATGTTCACGTTCACACGGCGAATTTCTCCACGGCCGCTCTTGGTCGCGTAGATCGTGTCAATCGCCTTGAGGATGTAGTTGAATCCTTCTTTCGGATATTCCTCGCCGGAGACGAGCAGCAACCGTTTGTGGCCTTGATCAATGAGCACTTTCACGTCGGCGGCGATTTCGTCCGGCGTCAGCGTGCGGCGTTTCAGCTCGGTGTTTCCAGCGCGGAAGGCGCAGTAGCTGCACTCGTTCTTGCAGAGGTTGGCAACATAAAGCGGCGCGAAGATCACGAGCCGGTTGCCATAGATTTCATCCTTCACGAAACGCGCGGCGGCGAACATTTCTTCGAGCAGCGCGGAATCGCTGATTTCCATCAGCACGGCGACTTCGTCGGCATCGAGGCCTTCGAGCTGCCGCGCCTTGGCAATCACTTCGCGGACGCGCGCCGGACTGGACCGGCGGGCGGCAGCCAGGGTTTCTGCGATTCTCCCCTCATCAATAAATCTGGTCGTCTTGTCGGTATCGGGCTTCATATTTTTTATTCATTTCACCGTCAGGCCATGGCGACCGTGGCGGGGTTTTGTTTGCAGTTTATTGCCAGGCTGGCAGTCATAGGATTCCTTCGTTACTGAGGATTTGGAGACCGTGCGGATTCTGCTTAAACCGGGAACTGCGTTGGCCCAGCACGCGCGCAGACCCCAAGGCAATCTCCAAAGGCTTATGTCTTTTCAACAGGCACATTGACGATATCAAAACTGGACTTTGAAACTTTGTTTATTATACAACGAACAACTTTATTAAAGTTATCTTATTTATTACACTTAGCCTCACCAGTTTTGGCATACATCCGCCCTTTCTTGCTAAAAAAGCCGTCAAAAATGGAATTTCGGCCACCCTCCTCGCCCTCGGTTTTTTGGAGAATTTCGAGGATGAGGCCATCGCCTTACTTGCCAGAGTGCAACTTGACCCGCCCCCGCAGTGTGAATCCTGAGCCAACGCGCAGGTGCCTCCGGCGGCAAAACCCACGCCCGTCGTGCGCAGTCGCGTGCTGGGAGACAAGCCGCACGCCGGTGCGCTGGCGCGCACCAACGGCAGCAATCTATTTCTTCATTCGTGGCCAGTGGTCCCCGCTTCACTCGCGTAATGGCTTTCGGCTGGTGGCGGGAGGCTGTTCATTACCGCCGAATGAATCCTTGAACCATAATTGCCCGCTTGCGTTGCTGCGCTGGTTGCAAATAATTATCACCATGAAAAAAGAAACCGCCACGCGCTTCAGCGTTTCCCTGCCGCCCGCGCTGCTCGATCAGCTTGACGAAATGACCGCTGAGAAAGGCTATGACAACCGTTCGCTCGCCATCGCTGACATGATCCGCGCCCAACTGATTGAGCACCGCCAGAAATCCGACTCGGGCGAAATTGCCGGCACCATCACGCTGGTCTATGACCATCACAAGCCGCATTTGCAGGCGAGCCTGACCGACATTCAGCACGACCACCACGACGCCATTCTCTCCACCGTCCACATCCATCTGGACCATCACAACTGCCTGGAAGTCCTGATCGTTCGCGGCAAGGCCAGCGTCATCCGCAAGATCGCCGACGAACTCATCGCCGCCAAGGGCGTGAAACACGGCAAGCTCACCGTGACCACCACGGGAAAAGATTTGCCGTCGTGAAATGAAAAACGCGGCGTTCCTAAAAACGCCGCGTTGAAACCGGAACGCCGAACTTTGGTTCGGCCGGTTGCCGTTGGAATTCAAACTTTAGTTTGTTCGGGAAACAGGCTGAAGCCTGAATTCCAACTTGCCGATCGGGAGATCGGCGTTCCACCTCAATCCGCGTAGCCGGTCGGGTGCTTCAGGTGCCACGCCCAGGCGGTTTTCACGATGTCTTCCAGCTTGGGATACTGCGGCTTCCAGCCGAGTTCCGTGTGCGCCTTGGTCGCGGCGGCGATGAGCCGGGGCGGGTCGCCGGCGCGGCGCGGCTGCTCGATCACCGGGATTTTCTTGCCCGTGACCTTTTCGCATGTCTCGATGACTTCCTTCACCGAATAGCCGTCGCCGTTGCCGAGGTTGAAAAAGCCGCTCTTGCCCGGCTGCAATCCCAGGATGTGCGCCTGCGCCAAATCCTTGATGTGAATATAATCGCGGATGCAGGTGCCGTCCGGCGTGGGATAATCCGTGCCGTAAATCTCCAGATGCGGCTTCCGTCCCTGCGCCACGAACAGCACGTTCGGAATCAGGTGCGACTCGATGCGATGATGCTCGCCGAATTTTTCGCTCGCCCCGGCGGCGTTGAAATAGCGGAACGCGACGAAATCCAGCTTGTAAATTTCGCGATACCACAGCAGCGCCTTTTCAAACATCAGCTTCGATTCGCCGTAGGGATTGATGGGGCGCTGCGGGAGGTCTTCCGTCATCGGAATGCGATCCGGCGGGCCGTAGGTGGCGCACGTCGAGCTGAAGACGAATTTTTTCACGCCACATTCCACGGCGGCGTCGGCGAGCTTGAGCGCGTTGACGAAATTGTTGTGGAAATACTTTTTCGGATTGGTCATGGACTCGCCGACCAGCGCGAACGCGGCGAAATGCAGGATGGCGTCCGGCATCACCGACTTGACGGCGGCGAGGATGTTCCCCTCCTCTTCCGGTTTGGCGAAGATGAATTTGGCGCGCGGATCCACGGCGGAGCGATGGCCTTCCGTGAGGTTGTCATAGACCGTGACCTGATGTCCGGCGTTGAGAAGTTCCTCGGTGCAAACCGAGCCGATATAACCGGCACCGCCGGTGACAAAGACGTTCATGCCGGCAGTTTAGAAAATTTTCGCGCCGGTGAAAGTTCAAAAAAATGTCCGAAGCGGAATCCCCCCCCCAATACGGGGCAAAGAATCCAATGAAAGAACCTGCCGTTTTTTGAAATGCTCCAAAACACGGAAGATGTTTGATTTAAAAAAATCAGCTCCGCCCCGCCCGCCATAAAATCCCAAATCCCCCCCCCCGCCCGCCCACCCCTATTGGGGCGGAGCTGAAAAATCAAAATCCGGGAAACACGAAAGACCACGCTTTATCTCCGCATTCGATGCTTCTCCCTACCCCTAATACGTGGAAAAAAACCAAATCTGTCAAAAAAAGTGAAAATATTTTTAAAACCCCGCCTTTCGCCCGCTTCCGCTGGTCATCCGACAATGGGGCAGAACCATGTGAAAGGGCCGACCAACCAAATGAAAGTGTCAGGTTTTCAAATGAAAACGGGGGACTTTCAAATGAAAACGTCAAACTTTCATATGGATGTGGAACACTTTCAAATGAAAGAGTGAAACTTTCAAATGGAAACGTCAGGCTTTCAAATGGAAATGTCAGATTTTCAAATGGAAGTGCGAGACTTTCAAATGGAAACATCAGACTTTCAAATGAAATCCTGTCTAAAAAGAGACAGTTGGCGGGCAGGAAATGTGGTTAAATTATTGAAAATTACTTTTTTATGCAAAAACCAGCGTTTTCCCCACTATTTTCGGTGGAGTTGAAACTGGAGCAGGCGAAGTTGCCCCGCCTTGAAGCAAAACCTAGTGATGAGACGAAGTGGAACGGCAGCCAACACCTCCGTCCAGCGCACCAAAAACAGCGGCGAAGCCACACGGCATTGCGGCGGGCGAGCCGACGCCGGCAAAATCACAGCATTTCTTTTTGAAGCCGTTCAATTTCCAGCCGGATCGTTTCAGTCACCCGGCTCTTGGCCAGATAAACCTGATTTAACGAAACACCAAACAGTTTGGCGACCCGGTCGGCCTCCCACTCCTTGTTCACATAGAAGTCGAAAAGCTGGTATTGTTTCGGGTCGAGGTGCCGCCGGGCCTTGGCGAGGGCCACTTCCAGCAGATTTTTTTCCCATTCGTCGTCCCAGATCCGGTCCAAATCCGGCAAAACATGAGCTCCTTTTCCGGCGGTTTTTTCCCCATCCATTTTGGCGTCGCCGAGGGAGGTTTCAGAGGTGGATTCCTGATATTCGACCGATGACTCACGCTTGCGAAACTGGTCGGCGATGCGCCAGCGCGTCAGGTTCATCAGCCAGGACTTGAAGGAGCCGGTGGCGGGATCGTATTTGAACGCCGGCATTTGCTTGGCAACCGCCACCATGGTTTCCTGCACCACATCCTGAGCTTCGACCTTGGACAGCCCCTGCTTGATGGCAACGCCATGGATGAGCCGCCAGTAGGCATCAAAAAAATCCTGCCAGCTGGCCTGATCCTGCCAGTTCTTGAGGCGTTGAATCAGCGTCGCCCGCGTTGGAATCAACTCTTCTTCCGGTTCTGCCATGCGGAAATTAATGCGGTTTTGCGCTGCCTTTTGCAATTCAAATGGAACACTTTTTTCGGCTAAAATAGATTGAATAACCATGCCGAATATGTTTTCTAAAGAGCGTAATCCGTTGAATTTGTAACCGTGAGGAACCCTTGAACCCAAATTTCAAACACCGGAACGGGATACGACTGGCTGCGATATTTGTTTTATGCGCAGCCAGCGTGGCAAAATGCCCGGCTCAAAACACCACCGCCGCGCCAGCCACCAACGGCATCCAGATTGTCGAGCTTCAGGGAACGGTGGAAATTCTCCCCGCCCAGACAACCGCCTGGCGCACGGCCAGCGCCGGCCAGATTTTGCAGCCGCTGGACCGGATTCACACCGCCGAAAACAGCCGCGTGGCCCTGCGCTGGTCCGACCAGAGCATCGTCCCGTTCGGCGCCTCGACGGAGCTGGAAATTTTGCCGCCGGATGCGGCTGACAATCAGGCCGGACTGCATCTGGTGCGCGGCGTCCTTTCATTTTTCCACCGCGACCAGCCCGGACGCATCCGCATTATCACGCGCGGGGCCGTGGCCGGCGTGGAAGGCACGGAATTTGTCCTCGCCGTGGATGCCGCCGAACAGACCACGCTATCGGTCGTGGACGGCAAGGTGAAATTCGGCAACGACCAAGCCACGCTGTCGCTGACCAACGGCCAGCAGGCATCCGCCGCCCCGGGCCAGCCGCCGATCCGCACGGCGGGCTTCATCGCCAACAATCTTTTGCAATGGTGCTTTTATTATCCGGCGGTGATTGATCCGGATGAATTGCAGCTCACGGCGGACGAGCAAAGCCGGCTGGCGGAATCGCTCGCCGCCTATCGCGCCGGCGATTTGCCGGCGGCGCTCCAGAAATTTCCCGCCGGGAATCCCGGTTCCGATGCGGAAAAAATCTACCAAGCCGCGCTGCTGCTCGCGGTCGGCGAAGTCGAAAAGACCGAAGCCGCGCTGACGACGCTGCCGAAAAATTCCGAGCGCAACGAACGCCTCGCCCGCGCCCTGCGCCAGCTCATCGCCGCCGTGAAACGGCAGCCGGCGGCCTCGACCGAAACCCCGCAGCTCGCGTCCGAACTGCTCGCGGCTTCCTATCTTGAACAATCCCACGCCGTCCGCGAAACCTCGCTGCAAAACGCGTTGCGCCTGGCGAAACAGGCTGTCGCCATCTCGCCGAAGTTTGGCTTCGCGTGGGCGCGCGTGGCGGAACTGGAGTTCAGCTTTGGCCGCACCGGCGACGCGCTGAAAGCTTTGGACCAAAGCCTCGCGCTCGCCCCCGGCAACGCCGAGGCGCTGGCGCTGAAAGGTTTTATTCTCGCCGCGCAAAACAATCCGCGCGCGGCGCTGGCCGGCTTTGACCGCGCCCTCGCCGTGGATGCCGCGCTGGGCAACGCCCGGTTGGGCCGCGGCCTCAGCCGCCTCCGCCTCGGTGATTTGAAAGGCGGCCGCGAAGACCTGCTCGTGGCTGCCGCGCTCGAACCGCAGCGCGCGGAACTCCGCAGCTATCTCGGCAAGGCTTACGCGCACACGGGCGACAACGCGCACGCCACGAAGGAACTGGCGCTGGCCAAAAAACTCGATCCGAACGACCCGACCGCGTGGCTGTATTCCGCCCTGCTGAACCAGCAGGACAACCAGATCAACGACGCCATCCGCGATCTGGAAAAATCACAGTCCCTGAACGACAACCGCAGCGTGTATCGCTCGCAGCTTTTGCTCGATGAAGACCGAGCGGTGCGCAGCGCGAACCTCGCTGGCGTATATCTCGACGCCGGCCTGACGGACGTGAGCCTGCGCGAGGCCGGCCGCGCGGTGAGTTCCGATTACGCGAATTACTCCGCGCACCTGTTCCTGGCGAACAGCTATGAACAGTTGCGCGATCCGAACTGGAGCAACCTCCGTTACGATACTCCGGCGACCGAAGAATTCTGGATCGCCAACCTGCTCGCGCCGACGGGGGCCGGCTGGCTGTCCTCCACCCGCTCGCAACAACCGTATGCCCGGTTGTTTGACCAGAACCGCTTGGGCTTCGATTCCGAGACGACCTATTTGAGCCGGGGCGCGTGGACGGAACAGGCCGACGGATATTATACCTCCGGCAATTTCAGTTGCGATGTGGCGACCGGCTATCGTTACGACCCCGGCCAGCGGCCGAACAACGATTTTGAAAACCGCGAGGTGGACATCAGCCTGAAGGGCCAGTTGACCGCGCAGGACAGCCTGTTCGCCAGCATCCAATTGGCCAATATCAATTACGGCGACAACAGCCAGTATTACGATCAGGCCAATGCTTCGCCTGATTTCCGGCTCGATGAAACGCAGCAGCCCAATTTGTTTTTGGGCTATCACCACGAATGGAGTCCGGGCGTCCATACGCTGTTCTTCGCGACGCGACGGACGGCGGATGAAAACGCCAGCATCCCCAATTCGGAACAGATAATTGGTAATATCAGTCACGGAGTGATTAATGGAATCGGAGCTTTCAATGCGGATGAAGCGGTAAGCTTGTCCCCAAAAGAATATTCAATCGAACTCCAGCAGATTTTCGAAACCGTGAATCATACGACCATTGTCGGAGCGCGTTATCAGTGGGGCGATGTGCATGATCGGAATGCTCTGGGACCTGCACACTCAGGTCGTTTTACCTCCGACTTATTTCCTGACCCTTGGGCGATTCCGGTTCAGTATCTGACTTTGGATTCCCGGCAAATCTCTGTTTACGGCTACCATAACTGGCAGGTCGCCGATGCTTTTGCACTGAACGTTGGCTTGAGTTATGACTACCTGCATCAACCGGCGGATATCGCGACCACGCCGTTCTCCAGCCAGGAAAAAAACACCGTTCAGTTCTCACCCAAGGTTGGATTCATCTGGACACCCGCCGCCAACACCGTCGTCCGTGCCGCCTACACCCGCTCGCTGTCGGGTTTCATTGACGGCCAAAGTTATCAACTGGAACCGACGGAGGTGGCCGGTTTCAACCAGTCTTTCCGCAGCCTCGTTCCTGAATCGGTGGCGGGTGACACCAGCGGGTCTCAAATTGACACGTATGACGTTTCCCTGGAGCAGAAGTTTGACACGGGGACTTATCTCGGATTATCGGGAGAAGTATTGTATTCAAAAGATTCCGATGTCATGGGAGCTTACACCTACAACTGGGACCAGCTTGGCACCAACCTATACCCCACCTATACCTCCGGCCTGCGCCAATCCAAGAACTTTCGCGAGCGTTCCTTGCTTTTTACGGTGGACCAATTGCTGGGCAAACAATGGTCAGCCGGCGCACGCTACCGGCTCTCGCAGGCAAACCTGGATGTGAACTATCCGGACATCAATCCGGCAATCGTTTTAAATCATGTTCCATCTTTTCATCCCCTCCAAAAATTGGATAGCGTGCTGCACACGGTGAACCTGCACGCCAACTGGAACCATCCCTCCGGCCTATTTTCGGTTCTCGAAGGCAACTGGTATCTCCAGAGCAATTCTGGTTTTTTGCCCACCGAACCCGGCGATGATTTCTGGCAGTTCAATGCCTATGCCGGCTACCGCTTCTGGCATCGCCGGGCGAAACTCACCGTCGGTCTGCTGAATGTCTTTGATCAAAACTACCGGCTGGAACCGTTGAACCTCTACAACGACATGGCTCGCAGCCGGACGGTTCTGGCACGCCTAGAGATCAGTTTCTAATTATTTCTCAATGGCAACGGGCAAATGGTTATGCCACCGCCCCATTCGAGGCTGAAAATGGCTGGCTGGCCAATCCAATGGTTTCACCGTGGGCTGTTCTCTTTTCGTTGTTCCCTGCGCGCCGCCCTTGGCCAGATCGACGACGGCGCGCGCGGCGCGACGCGCCCTTGTGCCAGGTTGTTTGAAACCGCTATTAAAAGCCGACGCTAAGCCAAAATCACTGCCAGGTGATCTGCAAATTCATCGGCTGGCCATTCGTCGGAGGCGGCGTGGGGCTTTTGACATAAACCGTCAACGTGTAAGTTTTGGAATGGGTGGCGGGAAACGTCACGCTGTTGGTGTCGCACCAGGACGAAAAATCACTGCATGACACGTTGGCAACGGAAACATAAGGTGAAGGAAAGCCCGACGCATCCGTCAGCGTGCCGCTCACGACATTTGTCGGCGGGGTGATCGAAAACGTGCCGGCGCTGTTCGTCATTTTAGCGTAGCCGGTGTAGGTGCCTGGGCAGCCACCTCCGCTGCCGCCGGATTTTTTCGTGAAGGAAATACTTTGCTGGTCCGCCCAAGCCACCCCGGCGGCGAAGCCGGTGAGCGCCACGGCGGTGATGAGGTATCCGAACTTTGATTTAAGTTTCTTGATCATAATATTCATGTGGTTATTGATCGAATGTTTGATGCTTGATTTGTTTCCCGATGAGGCTGGGACCGACACCGAAATGTCACACCAGCATCGGTCTGTAAAGATAATAGTAAAGTGAAAATTGTCCTTTGCTCCGTTCCCAACTAGACTGGCGACCGCAATTTGTGACCGGCCAAGCCGCCAGACCAAAACCTCTGTTCATCTCCGCCCTGGGCGCGGCGCTGGCGGTGCTTTGCGGCCTGGTCCTGTGGTGGACGCCGCTGGGTGATGCCTGGACGAATGCCAGCTATGACAATCTGTTCCGCTTCGGTTCCCATGCCATCACCAATCAGGTGACGCTCATCCTGATGGACAATGCGGCGTTCGACCAGTTCCACCAGACGCGCGGCCAGCCGTGGGACCGCGCGCTGCACGCGCAGTTGCTGAACCGGCTGGCGGATGACGGCTGCGCGCTCGTGGTGCTGGATTCGTTTTTCCGCGAACGGCGCGACCCGGCCCAGGATGAAGCCTTGGCCGCCGCCATGCGCCGCCAGCGCCACCTCGTCCTGATGGCCGAGCAGTCGCAGGTGACCCATCCCGAATTGGCGGGGGCGCAGCCGGTGCTGCCGGACAATCTTTTCCTCGCGGCGGCGAAAACCAATTGGGGCGTCGCCTGGCTTGATCCTGATCTGGATTCCATCGTGCGGCGGCAATGGCCTTTCCCCTCGCCCGGCCCGTATCCGAGTCTGCCCTGGACGGCGGCGCGCTTGCTGGGCGCGAAATTAAGCGCGGCCCCGCAGGAACGCTGGTTGCGCTATTACGGCCCGGCCGGCCGGTGGACCCGCCTGAGCTACCGGTATGCGCTGGCCCAGCCGAAGAATTTTTTCCGCGATCAAATCGTCTTCGTCGGCCTCCAGCCCAAGACCTCCCTGCCGGACGGCGAGGCGGACAAGTTCAGCACGCCCTACACGCGCTGGACGGGCGAGGCGGGCGGCGGCGTGGAAATCCTGTTGACCGAGCTGCTGAATCTGCTCAATCACGACAGCCTGCAGCGCCCGCCGGGGTGGCTTGAACTTTTGCTCCTGACGACCGGCGGAATTTTCCTGGGCGGCGGCCTGGGGCGGTTGCGCTTGAAATTCGCCCTGGCCGTCGCCGGGGGATTGTTTTTGTTCCTGCCATTGTTCGCCGTGTTCATCAGCTACCACACCAGCTACTGGTTTCCCTGGCTCATCATCACCGGCGGACAATTGCCCTGCGCCCTGCTCTGGGCCGCCGCCCTGCGGAGCCGCCGCGCGGACGAGGCCGCCAAGACGCAGGTGATGGAAACCCTGCCGGCAACCCCCGGCTACGAGCTGTTCCATCCGCCATTTGCCGAAGGCGCCTACGGCAAAGTCTGGCTCGCGCGCACGAAGGCCGGAAAATGGGTCGCGCTGAAGGCGGTTTACCTCTCCAAGTTCGACAACAATCCGGGACCGTATGAACGCGAATTCAACGGCATCCAAAAATACCTGCCCCTTTCCGGCCAGCATCCTGGTCTGTTGCACGTGGATTTCGTCAGCAAGAAAAACCAGGCCGGCTATTTTTATTATGTGATGGAACTGGGCGATTCGCTGGAACCGGGCTGGGAGAGCGCGCCCGCCACCTACCGCCCGCGCGACCTCGTCAGCGAACGCGCCCAGTTGCGGCAACGGCGGTTGCCGGTGAAAGAGTGCGTGTCCATCGGCATCACCCTGTGCGAGGCGCTGGAGTTTCTCCATCAGCAGGGCATGACCCACCGCGACATCAAGCCGCAGAACATCATCTTCGTCAACGGCCAGCCCAAGCTGGCGGACCTGGGCCTCATCACCGACCTCCGCCCGGAGGATCAGGAGCGCACGCTGGTCGGCACGCCGGGTTATATGCCGCCCTCGCCGGAACGCCCCGGCACGGTGGCGGCGGACATCTATGCCCTGGGCATGGTGCTGTATGTGCTTTGCACCGGGCGCGCGCCGGCGCTGTTTCCCGAAGTGGCCACCACGCTCGTGAACACGGCGGAGCCAGCGGAGTTTTTCATCCTCAACCCCGTCATCCTGAAAGCCTGCCAGCCGCTGCCCGCCGACCGCTATGATTCGGCGGCGCAACTGCGCCTGGACTTGGAGGCCATCCAAAACAACGCCGGCCACTCTGCGCGGTAAGCCGGCACCGGCGGGTTTAATCGGCCTTCTTCCCCGGTTTTTCCGTCCCCTTTGGTTTTTTGAAAGATTCTAAAGAATTTTTTGACAGATTTCGGCTTTTTCCACGTATTACAGGTAGGAGCGGAAAAGATTTCGCTGTCCGTTCAGGGTTGGCATAGGGGTTTTTGCTCGCGGTGCGCCCGGACAGCGACACTCAGGGTTGCACCGCACTTCTGAGCGCCTGGATGAAGGCGTATAAAACCTCATCACCAACAGAGCCGGACGCAAGTCCGGCTCTTGTTATGTTTTGCGTGGCCACCCGGCCCCACAGCTACCGCCATGGTAGTGTCCTAATCATAATCCTGCTCTTAATCGTAATCGGCAGAAAACAGGGATTAAGATTAGGATTACGATTGAGATTAAGACACAGCTACTGCCATCCGCCGCTTGCCGCCCTGCCCGGTTTACGTTAGCTTGCGCGAATTATGGATGAAACGCCTTTTACGCAAACCCCGCCCCCACCGCCGTTGACGCCCCCGCCGGTCATCACGCCGCCCGCGCCCAAGCGCTGCCGCAGCGTGGGCTGGATGATCACCGCCATCATTCTCGCGCTGCTGCTGGGGCTGGCGGGACTGGTCATCATCGGACAGTTCGCCACGCACTCGCTGAATTTCAACCGCGGCTTCAAGAGCGCCAGCGCCCGCGAGGTCGGGCCGAAGCTGGAGGAATGTATTTTGGAGGACAACGATTCGCAGAACAAAATCGCCGTCATCACCGTGGACGGCATCATCAGCGGCCACCAATATGACGGCAGCGGCAACAACCTCGTGGACGTCGTCAAGGCGCAGCTCGACCGCGCGGCGGACGACAAACACGTCAAGGCCGTGCTGCTGAAAATGGATTCGCCCGGCGGTGAGGTGCTGGCCTCGGATGAAATTTATAATGCCGTCCGCGCGTTTCAGGAAGACGAGGCGGATGACCACGGCAAGCCCGGCCGCAAGGGCAAGCCGGTGATCTGCTCGATGGGCAGCCTCGCGGCAAGCGGCGGCTATTACATTTCCTGCGGCAGCCGCTGGATTGTCGCGAACGAGCTGACCATCACCGGCAGCATCGGCGTCATCATGCACGGCTACAATTATCGCGGCCTCATGGACAAGGTGGGCGTGTCGCCGATGACCTACAAAAGCGGGAAGTTCAAGGACATGTTGAGCGGTGAACGCGCGACGAACGAGATTCCGCCGGAGGAAGCCGCCATGGTGCAAGGCTTGATCAACGAGACTTACGAGAAGTTCAAGGACGTCGTCGCCGACGGCCGCAGCGCCGCGCATGAATTGAACAAGAAAGCCGGCAAGACGCTCGTGGAAAACTGGGAGGACTACGCCGACGGTCGCGTGGTTTCCGGCACGCAGGCGCTCAACCTCGGCCTCGTGGACGAACTCGGCAATTTCGACACCGCCGTGGATCGCGCGATGGACATCGCGAAGATCAAGACCGCCAACCTCGTGGAATACCGCGAGCGCTACGACCTTTCCAACTTCCTCTCGCTGTTCGGCCAGAGCGAAAAGTCCCATGACATCAAGCTCGACCTCGGCATGGAATCGCCCAAGCTCCGCGCCGGGCTGATGTATTTCCTCTACCAACCCTGACGTAGGCTACCTCCTCCCCGGTCTCGGCAACGCGGGCGAACGGCTGTTTGGAATATAAAATAAAACCGCCGCCACGGTTGCCCGCAGCGGCGGTTTTATTGAACTTGATGCCAAAGGTTATGGAGAAGCGGACTCCTCAAGGCGAATGTAAGCGGAAGTAAGCGGCATCACCTGTTAGCGGCACGGCGACACCGTAACGCCCGTTTTGAAGGATGGGCGTTGCCGGAACGGGATTCCACGCGGCACCAGTTCCCAGCACCGGTGTGGTTTGCAGCACCAGATTCGTGGCGGACGGCCCCCAAGTGACAGCTAAACCATTTGTCGTAGCATAATTGTGTAGCACAAAATCTACACCGACTGCATCTGGACCGGCGACATAATCGGCCGCCACATCCGCGTCTGACAGCAGGCCGCGGTAAATGCGGAATTCATTGTAGCGTCCACCGAAATAGGCATCGCCATAATATTGCGATCTTCCCAGCCAGTTATTGGTATCAATAATTGCCGAAAGTGGAATGACGGCTTTGCCAGAACTGATTAATTGACCGTTCAAATAGAATTTTGTAATCCCACGAACCGGACTATAAGTCACGGCCACATATGAGGTCATGTTCAGCGGCAAAATATTTGTCCAATTCAACCGGGGTGATTCGGCATTAATCCCGTTTGTGCTAATGGTAAAGCGGGCAAGATTGGCGTTGCCGGTCACGAAGGTGTTTGCCTCGGTAGTAAGAAAAAAATAAGTGACGCCTGAAGCGTAGCTCCCACCGACGTTATTTCCAAAATCAAAAATCCGCTGCCAGGGCCAGCCTGTTCTCAGCGTCCAAGTCACCCAAGCTTCAACTGTCACTTCGCTCACGGATGAAATCATTCCTAGCGGTAAAGCCGCATAACCAAGAACGGCAGGATTTCCACCGCCACCGCCACCGGTCAATTTCATCTCTCCTTTACCTGTAAAAACAGCGTTGGGAGATGTTATCGATGCCGTGTTAAATAGCCGCCCGTTCGCCCCACCGACAGAATCATGAACAATCCAGTCGTTGGTCGACTCATTGAAACCATAACGATGAATGAGCGCGATGTCCTGCGGCACACCGACCGGCACCGGCACTGTGTTGGAAAATCCCTGCCAGATTGCCGTGATGTTGGCCGTGCCCAGCTCCAGCGTCTGTAGCCGCTGATCCGGCGCAAAAGCTATCACGTTGGTATTATCGGAAATCAAAACCAAATCCGGCTGCGTGCTGATGTTGACATTGGTGATGCCGGAAAAATCCGCAAAAACGCCGGCGCGGAACAACGCGCCCGGCCCGGTCGGCGATGGGATTACCAAGCGCACGGCTTGCAGCGCGCCGGGATTCAACTGCGGCTGGTCCGGTCCATAGGCATCCAGCACCGCCGCATCCAGCGGAGCCAGGGCGCCTTGATAGGTTCGGAATTCCAGTATGCTCCCCTTGAAATTGGAAGCGGCCACATTGGTTTGGCCTGCGCCAATCAAATTATTCGTCGTCGAGCCAATCATGGCCGGGGTATTGGTGAAGCTGGTGTTTAGCGCTGCTTGAATACCGTTGATGAAAATCCGGGCGGTTTGCGATGCGTTGTCCTGCGTCCAGATCAGATGATTGGTGCCGCCCACTGCCGGGATTGGCAGCGTTACCAGATTGGAAGCGCTGCCGATAAAGTGATTGCCCTGTCCAAACAGACAGCCATACATCCCGGCACCCGCCCGACTGAAATTGTAGAGCTGATTGTTGGGATTGCTGACCGGCGCATCCGCATACCAGACCTCGAAGCTGATGGAGTCATAATTGGTGAACAGGTCGTTGGGCAGCCGGACGCTGCTGTTGGTTCCATCCAGCACCAGCGCGCCATTGGCGATGACGGCTTTCCCCAGCAAGACACCGTTGGCGTTGGTGATGGTGTCGCTCGCGTCGGCATCAAACGAATAACGGTGCGTTAGCACGGCGGCAGGAACCGGATAAGCTAATAATAATGCCCACAGCCCCAAGCCCACGCCCAGCAGTTTGCCCCAGAGTGTTTTCATGTTCGGATTGAGTTTCATCATTTCAATTTTTCGTTCCCGGTCAAGGCCATTTTGGTTGGTGAGAAAGTCGCACTTGAACGCGATCTCTTCGCGATAAATTACGATTTTTACCGGAGAAATTGCGTTCACTCCGCGCCTTTTCGCTTTCCCTTCGCGCGGTATCATGCGGAACCGAAGTTATTCTTTCCGCAATTTCCGGTGCAGGTTGCCGGAGTGGAATTCCAGCGTCGGCAGCAGCAGCGGCTTCAACAGCACCGCCAGCGGAATCGAGAGCGCCGTGGACGCCACCACGTCGGAGAGATGATGGCATTGCAGCGCGAGGCGCGACCACATCACCGCCAGCGCATACACCGCCGCAACCGCGCCCCAGCCGCGGTGCACCAGCCACGCCGCCGCCGCGAAGCCTGCCGCCGTCGCCGCATGGCCGGACGGGAAGGAGGCGAACGAAAATTTGCCGATGATCCAATGGCCGTCGTGCCACACGCCGTAAAAGCCTTGCGGCACATCGTGGTTCAGCGGGCGCGTGCGGCCGGTGAACACGCGGAGGATCAGCGCCGCCAGCCCGGTGATTTCGGAAGTCAGCGCGACGAAAAAGATTTGCGCGGCGGCCACGGGGCGGTTCACCGCCAAAAATATCGCGGCGCAGACGATGCCCCAGACCGCCGTCACCCAGCCTTCGCCAATCTTGGAGCAGACCCACGCAAGCTTGTAGAGATGGTTGACCTGGTGCGTCGCGTCCAGCGCGGTGTCCACGCGGGTGTCGAACGGCCACGCGAGCGCGATGGCGGCCACGCCGGCGCAGAGCCAGAGGAGCGGACGCCAACGTGATTTGACCGGTTCGGACATCGCCCGAAGATATGCGTTGCGCTTGCAAATAAAAATCCAAATTTCCATTCCTCCCGCCGTGGAAGCCAAGGTGACGAGGTTCAGATTAAAAAATGTTAGCGACTCCTAACGTCGTCTCCGACATCTTGTGGGCGAGAATTATCGCCGTCCATGCAATCTGTCTTTGAAAAAGCCGCCGCCTATCCGCTGCGCGCCATCGTTTTGTTCAGCCTCGCGCTGCTGCTCTGCGGCAACTGGCTGCTGCCGCTGACCGACCGCGACGAGGCGCGCTTCGGCGAGGCCTCGCGCGAGATGCTCCAGCGCGGCGACTACGTGGTGCCGTGGTTCAACGGCCACTGGCGCTTCGACAAGCCGGTGCTGATCTACTGGTGCCAGGCCGCCAGCTACCGCGTGCTCGGCGACAATCCCTTCGCCGCGCGGCTGCCGTCGGTGCTGTTCACCACCGGCATCGCGCTGCTGCTGGCGAACTGGGGGCGCAAGACCACCGGCAACAACAAGGTCGCGCTCATCGCCGGCGCGATGTTCGTGACCGGCCTGCACATCGCGCTGATCGGCCGCGTCGCGACGGCGGACATGGCGATGGTCTTCTTTTTCGCGCTGTCCGCGTGGAGCGGCTGGGAATTGACGCGACCGGAGCAGCCGCAAAGAAAATTGTGGTGGTGGACATTTTACATTTCGCTCGCGCTGGGATTTTTGGCGAAGGGACCGGAAGCGTGGTTGCCGCTCATCGGCCTGATTCTGGGCCGGAGCCTGCGCAAAGAATCATTTCGCCTACCGCTGATGGAAACGCTCGTGGGCCTCGTTGTCACCGTGACGTTGGTCTGCCTATGGGGCGTGCCGGCCTTGTTGCAAACCGGCGGCGCGTATCTCCACGTCGGCATCGGCGAACATGTCCTGAACCGCAGCATCAATGTCAACGACAGCCACGGCCTCGCGGGCGCGCTCGGCTTCATCGTCACGCTGCCGGTGTATTTCCTGACATTCTTCGTGAGTTTTTTTCCGTGGAGCACGCGCGTGCCGTCGGCGCTGCGCCGCTGGTGGCCGGAGCGGAGCCGCGACGATCTGGGCTGGTATCTGCTGGTGCAGGTCGCGCTGGTGTTCGCGGTGTTCTCGCTGGTGCGGACGAAGCTGCCGCATTATACCGCGCCGGCATGGCCGCTGCTGACGCTGTGGTTCGCGCGGCAAATCGGCGGCGACCACGACCACGATCTCGGCGCGTGGTTCAGCAAACGTATCGTGGCGATGACCGCCGTGGTGCTGGCGCTGACGCTGGTCGGGTTCCCGCTGGCGCGCGGGAAAATTCTCACGGAAAATTTATGGGACGCCGTGCAGCCGCACGTCCGCCCGGAAACGAAAGTGGGCTGCTTCGGTTTCACCGAAGCGAGCCTCGTGTGGAAATTCCGCGCGGTCGTGACCAACAACCTCGTCCTCGGCGACGACATGGCGACAGCGAAAAAATTCCTGACCAACGCGCCGCCGCTCATCATCGTGGTGCCGACGCAATATGCCAACCTGTTGCCGGAGACGAACGGTGTGCGGACGGAGGTTCACGGCCTCGACATGGTGCGGTTCAAGCAAATGAACCTGACCGTCATCATGCGGCCATGATCCCCTGCCCCGCATAATTTAATTTGAATGACGCCGGCGCGCGCCGGTCAAACCTTCGATGATGAAAGCGACTTTAACAACTTTGCTCGCGGCAGGCGCATTAAATTTCGCCGCCGCCGCCCAGTCCACGAATGTCATGAACACAAATCAAATCGAGACCGCCACGTTTGGTGGCGGCTGTTTCTGGTGCATGGAAGCCGTCTATGAACGCCTGCCCGGCGTGCTGTCCGTGACCAGCGGCTACGCGGGCGGCCACACCGTGAACCCGACCTACCACCAGGTCTGCGGCGGCGACACCGGCCATGCCGAGGTGACGCAGATCAAATTCGACGCGACAAAGATTTCCTTCGCGCAACTGCTGGACGTGTTCTGGCAAGCACATGACCCGACGACGCTGAACCGTCAGGGCAACGATGAGGGCACGCAATACCGTTCCATTATTCTTTACGCCGACGAACAGCAGAAGCTCATCGCCGAAAAATCCAAGCTCGCGGCGCAGGCGAATTTTTTCAAGCCGATCGTCACGGAGATCGTGCCGCTGACAAAGTTTTATCCGGCGGAAGATTATCATCAGGGATATTTTGACGCGCACGGCCATGAGCCGTATTGCCAACTCGTCATCGCGCCGAAGCTGGAGAAACTGGAACACAAGGAAATCATCAAGCCGACGGTGCAGATGCCGAAGTGAAAACGCGGCGCCTTTTGCCTTGCCAGCAGCTTGGCAAATCAAATACTCTTTGCGCCGCAGTTGAACGCACTTGGATGGGGTCTTAGCTCAGTTGGTAGAGCGTCTCGTTCGCAACAAGATTTGCCCAATTTTACCCATTTGGACCCACCTAGACTTTAGCGGACAAGTTTTTTGTTTATAGGCACTTCCACAAATTTCCACTGGAACCACACGAACTCATTTTACCCCCATTTTTGCCCGACCGTGTGAAAGCATGTGTGTAAGCAAATTGACTTTTTTGGGGACGATTTTTGGGTCTGTAATGTTCTATTTAATAAGCAGTTTTGCTTATCAAAATGACTGAAGCAGCATCGTCATTTTCCCAGAATGCTGGCATCCAAAACTTCAAACCTGACGCCCCGGAAACGACGGGACAGCGCGCACCCCTGCCAGCCATTCGCCAGATGATGCTCCAGTTGCCGGTGCTCGGCGGCAGTCAGTTTCTTAAATTTTACTTCCGACACCACGGCACTTCCTTGCTCGTCGCGGACGTAGTCAAACTCCACGTTGGCTTCCCAATACCGCGCAGCGTCCGGATGTTGCTGGCGGCAGAAATCTTCAAACACCGTTGAAGCGTGATCGTGGATCAACTTCTCCCGTTCCGTCCGGTTGTAGGTCTGCCAGCGCGTCCGATGCGGGGAATAGACTTGAAACCAGAACCGCAACGCCGGGTCTTGAATACGATAGCGCGATTTTTTCGACGAGCGCAGGCTCTCGCCGAACGGAATCTCCCGCGCCAGAATCGAAGCATCCAGCAGTTGTTGAAAGGTTCGTCCCAGATTCGTCTGCGCCGTGCCGAGTCGCGCGGCGATCTCCGAAGGTTTTTCCGCCCCCCGCCCCACCGCCTCTAAAACCGACTGGGCGGTCATGCCGGCGATGTTTTCGTCGCGCAGGATGCGCAACGGCTCGTCTTCGAGAAATGCCGACCGGCCAAAAAATAATTCGTCCGCCAAATCCAACGCCGACGCCTTCGGTTCAACAAACTCCCAGTATTTCGGGATGCCGCCAACCAGCGCGAAACGCGTGAAGGACTCGATATCGCCCGGCTTGACGCCGCACGCTTCGCAAAATGCCCGATAGCTCATGGGTTCAACGTGGATCAATTTGCGAGCACGCTGATACAGCGGTGCGGCACGGTTCAAGAAACAGTCATTCATCGCCCCCGCACTGGAACCCGAGAGAACCAGCGTGAACGACTTGGGGCGTTGATGATCCAGCCAGCGTTGCAACACGCTCGGCAAGGAGGGGTCGGAAGCGACCAAATAGGGAAATTCGTCAAGACACAGGATGGAATGCCCCTTCTGCATACTGACCAACTCCAGAAGTTCAACCCAGTTTTTCGGAGTGATGTTGGTTTTCAGCGCCGGGCCAATATCCCGGATCACCTGCTCGATCTGGATGGCGGTGGCGGCTTCAATCGCCTGGCTGTAAAGTCCGTTCCGGGGCTTGAGCCAGTGGGTCAACAGGCGCGTCTTGCCGACGCGGCGGCGGCCAAACACGACCAACAAGCCGCCGGTTTTGGCGGCGGAATCCAGTTCCGCCAATTCATCGGTGCGGTTTGTGAACAACAGTTCCATACGGAAAGCTTGCATTACAGATTATGCGTGTCAAACATTATGTTTATAGAGCATAATGTTGAGCTAGTTGTCAGCCGGCTTATTTTACAGTGGTTTGCTCAAGAAACCGTTCGATCTCTTTTTTTGGAATCAAAAGGTGGCGCAGTGCGCGCGACGGCCGGAGCAGTCCGCGACGGATCAACCGCCTCACGGTCTTTTCCGATATGCCCAACATCTCCGCCGTCTCCCGGACACTGAACGCCAAACGTCGCAGCAGCAACAAATCCTTGGGCTCGCTAGAAACCGGAGTCGGCTTGTCGTTCGCATTCGCGGTTAGGGTTCCGTCAATTTCAGCATTCATGGTGGTTTGCTTTCTCTAACGCCCGGCGGTGTAACCGGGCGGAAGACTGTTGGCCTCCCGCCCGGCTTGCCGCCCTCACATTCATATTATTGAGCGGGAGTTGTTGCGGTGGTTTCCTCTTTTGTTTTTTTGACCGACGACGCTGCCCATTGTTCCTGCTGGTGAATCCAGGAATGGGCTTGATCGGCAACTTTGGCCAAGGGCAACAAGTCGTCGCGACCGAAGTATTCGGTGGACTTCCATGCGTCTCCGTCCTTGTAAATGCGACTGAACTTCACGCTGAAGCGGGTGTCGCCGGTTTCTGTGGAGTTCCTCCAGATTGCCGCTTTTACAACGCCAAGCCGGACCTCATGTGTTGGTTTATCTTTCATTGTTTTGTTTTTGTTTGGTTATGTGCGTCGGGAAATGGTTTTGATTTGCTAAATTTTATCGGCGTGGGGATTTAATCCTTGGCAAATGGGCCAATGGCCCGCCGTATTCATGTGAACCGGAGTTGCTTTGGGAAGCACGACTGTTTGAGTTGGGAGCAGTGCTGTTGGCTGGTGTGATTATTTGACGGAGTGCCGGATCCAGATTTCCAAAAATCTGTTCGTGTGACTGCGGTAGTTGTGACTGTGGCGGTTCTGAAGCTTGTCCCATGCTGACGGGTATTGCGCCGGTAGCCGCGCGTGCTCTTGGGACGGTGCGCTGCCTGACGGCCTCATTTAATTGTTCACCTTCAACCCGAGTATCGAGGACATCCATGAGGTGATGCCACTTCTTCCATGAAGAAACCGCTCTCTTGAAAAACAGACTCAAGGCAGACAATTGAAACCAGATTGCCAGCGCGTCATCGTGGGAAACCAAAAGTAGTCCGACGACCAACAGGAATCCCGGCTCAAGAATCAAATCAACCACCATCGGCTTCGCACAAAAGCGATGCCAGAACGGCCACGGAGCTCCGCTAGAATAACTGTGAACGGATGAGTTCTGCCGGCGAAGCATCGAAACGATGTGAAAACAAACCAACGCAAAGTAACAGCCCAGATAGAAATTAAGGAATGGTGATTTGATCTGGCCAAAACATCCAACCACGGTCGCGTAGATGAAAAAAATCAGAAAGCTGACTACTATGTCATTCATATAGCGGATGCCGAAGGTGTGACGACAAAACACCTCCGCGCTTACCGCCAGATAACGGTAGAAGACTTTAGCGCTGGCTAAAGCCCACTTTGATATGGTTTTTATTTGTGGCATGCCAAATCCTTCCGCCTTGGAACGCGATTGCTTCGACGCAGTAACCATGTTCCGGCCCGCCTTTGCGCAGGCTGGTAAACTCTCCCGGCAACACCTCGGAATCGAGTGAGTCGCTGGCTCCATAATTCCGCGAAACCGTCTGACGACCGGGACTGTCCGAAGTGGATGCACTGGCGGAAGCACGCATTTGCCAGCTCTTGGAAAAGAGATCGGAACTCCAGTTGTTTGTCAGCGTGTCTCCGTTGGCGTGAAATAATTTCGTCTGGAGATTACCCATCACGCTGTGGGTTTCAGACTGGCCGATGTGGGCATAATACGCCCCGATGTTTTGACTTAGATAAATGGTCGCGATCCGGGAACTGCGGGCGGTTGACTGAAATTCAGCGTCACGCGGCGAAACAAAAAACTGGGCTTCGTCGGCCCACAGAAAAGCAACGCGGCCATGCTTACGGACATCCCGGCGTTCGCTGGCCCGCTGCCAGACAAACTTCATCAACATTTGGGCGAGTTGCCCCACCTCGGCGAATTCCTTGACCGGCAAATCGAGCACCAAGATTGCGCCCTCATGCGTCACCTCGGGCACAATATTTGTGGTCGTGCAAAACAGTTCACGGAGCGCCCCACGCAAAAACAAATCCAGCATACTGGTCAGGTTGGTGACGATGATGCTGCGCGTTTTTGATGACAGCGCGGGAAATTCCCGGAGCCAATATTTTACCGCAAGGGCAAAGTCGTTGGCCTGCCGATCCGTTTTTGGTTTGGCTTCACCTTCCTTAACGCAACGCCAGCAAAGCGAAGATTCCTGCCACGCCGGATCATTGACTTCTTCGGGCGTGGTGGGCGCTGACACCAGCAGATCGTAAATCTCCTGCAACATCAGCCGTCCCCGGGCGATAATCATCAACTCAAAACAATTCCGCAGAAGTTGCTTGGTCGTGCGTTCCCAAAAATCGTGATTGTTGCCGCCCCGACCGCGTTCCGCGACTTCCAGCGTGCTCGAAAACAGACGCACCAAGTTTTCAGTCAGGCCGGCTCCGGCACCTGGCCGTGACAACTCGTAGCTAAGAAAATTAAATCTCCATGGTTCGGTGGGCGAAAAAATGATAAGTGATTTCGACCGGTTTGTTTCCTGACAATAGCGCTTCCATAAAGACACCTCGTCAGTTTTGGCACAGAGCACCAACCCGCCACAACCTGCCCGAAGCAATGATTTGGCGATAGCCGCCCCACTACCGCTGGTTTTTCCTGAACCCGTGGCACCAAAGACGGCGGTGCCTTCACAGGCATCGCGGACAGTCCATTGATCACGCGGCCCAAATTGCAAAAGGGGAACGTCTAGCTGGTCAACCGGTTTGGGGGCGGGTGTTGCAGCCGGCGGTAATCCTGCGAGCATTTGGAAAAAGTTTTTCATCGGTCGTTAAGGGTCATATCCATTTCAATTTCCAGACCGCGCACGCGGGTCGGTTTTGTTTTCTCAGCCCCATTCTGTTGGCGGGCTGGAATGCCATATTTTTTCAATAACGGATTAATTTCCACTGGAGACGAAGCCGGTAGAACAGATTTCGCTGTATTCGGCAGCGCGGGAACTGCCGTTGTCATGCGTTCCAACGAACTCACTTTTTGTTCAAGATTGATTGCAAGTGTTCGATACGCCCGTTCAAACCTTGCATGCGAAGATTCAAGACTTCCACATGCTTGACGCCATCGTTCAGTTGCCTGCTCAAGTTCGCCAGCGTAACGGCAAACTGCCGGTCGCGCTCCTGATATTGGGATTCGAGCCGGTTGAGCGAATTCAGGAGATGACGTTCTAGCTCGGTCATAAATTGGAGAAAAGTTTTGTGATTCAGGAACGGGTGTGGGGTAGCGTTCTTGATGATACGCCGCCCGGCGTTCGACCAACTTTTGCAACTGCGCTTCCAGCAACCTGGCCCGTTCCGGGTTCGGCGTTCCTTTGGCTGCCCGGAGATTGATAATTTTACTGGCATCCTGCTTGGCTGCTTGAATCTTTGCCCGATGGCTGGGTTCGCGTTCTTTGCGTGCCCGCGCCGGATCGGACGGGTCGGCCAAACCATACTCCGCGTTAATTTTCGACCGGAGCGTGTCGAACAATTCGCGGGTGGATTTCCGGGGCGGAGCGATGTTGAGACTTTTGCCAGTCACCAAATCCAAGCGCGGGGTCAGGAAATGCAACTCGTGCCGGTGCGCTTTGGTATGCTGGTGCCGGACCCAAAGAATTTCATACCGGTCGGAATTCAGGCCGGCGAACGCGGCCTGCTCAAATTCGGTGATGATTTTTTCTTCCATCGCCGGAGTGATGATTTCGTTCGGGCTGAAACTCAAAACGCCGGAGGTGTATTTGTGTTTGAATTTGACGGAGTCAATCAGTTCCTTAATCCGGTCAGGGTCACCCCGCACGACCACCGGAAACGGCTCCCGGCGGACACCCTTTTTGCCCTTACCGCCTGTCAGGTAGCCGACCGGAGCGTTGCTGACCTGAACCGTCTCGGCGGTGAGATAATCCACCGGACGGGCGGCCTTGCCAGTTCCGTGTTTTGAAAATCCGATCAACATGGAATTTTGGTTTTGCTGAGCCGGTGAATGGCCCAGTTAAGCTGCCGATCGATGGTGATGAGCCAAGCCAGAATCTCGACCGCCCGGCCGGCTGGAAAATGCTTCGTCTCACGGGCGATAAAACTTAAATTCCGGCTCAACCGGGCAAGCTCGCGCAACGCCTCCCATCGCATCTCCTTGTCACCGTGCTTGAGCAGATGACGACGAACCAAAGCGGAGACGCCGCCGACGGCCTTACCCATGCGGGTAAGGGCCGCATGTTCGGCATCATTGACTCGGATTTTGACCACCCGTTTGCGACCCATTTTGAATGGTTTGACCACAAGGCGCACACACACCCCGCTGTGGCCACGGCGGGGTAGCCTTGTTTGGCCAAAAATATGTGACTTTTCTAACGCTTGTTTTGGGGTGGTCATATCCGGGTTTTTGTTTCAGGAATTGATGATGCGCGTGTCTGCAAAGGCACCGATGCGCTGGGTCAAATTCCCGGTGCCGCCGCAGTCCGGACAGGGCCGGGAATAGCCGGTGTTGGGGTGCTCTGGAATCTGGCGACGCCAGATGGTTTCGCCGAAGAAGATTTGGTCGGAATTGGCGGCTGAAAACGCTTGGCTAAAATTGTTCAGGCCAAGCAATTTTTCAGCGTCAGGGTGACACCGGATTTGAACCAAATTCCGGTCGCCAATCCGGGCAAGCAGGTCACCCCAACGCGGCTGTTCCGTTCCGTGATGTAGGATGGCCATTTCGATGTCCGTGCACAGCGCATTTATCTTGCCCGATGACGATATGGGGCTACCGGCCGAGCCGACCGGATTTTTGAACCCATGATTCAAATATGCTTCGTAGCGACTGCTGAGGATGCAGCGATGACAGGCTCGGACGGTCACCGGATGTGTGAACGTAATCTCGCTGGCGAGCCCTTCCGCATAGTGCTGGCAACAGATGCTCGGAATGCCAAAATGCAGGGCCAGTGAATTGACCCTGGCCTGACAAAAAAAGTCGTCGGTTGCACCGACCAGAACCGTTTGGCTGGCTCCCGGCGCCAGTGCGGATGTTGCGGAGTCAACGAACGGATCGAAGGCGAGGCGCTTGATGTCGTCGTCCGTCAAATCGTGGAACGATCCATAGATGGCCTGGACAGCGACCGCCGGATTAATGGCACGCAGGCGCTCGGCCATCACCACCACTTTGGGTCGGCCGATGTCCGGCACGAGGTAGCCCTGTGTGGCTACATTCGAGCGCTCGACGACATCCTTGTCGACCAATGTGAATTGACCGACACCGGAGCGGGCAGAATTTTCCAGTGCGCCGGTCGCGCTACCGACACCGATTTGAACCCTCCGAGACTTGGCGAGGATCTCAAGATTGTTGACGCTGGCGACCCGGGCGAAGATTTCGGTGTCGATTTTGAACGGAGCATTTTCGGGGAAAATATTTTTCATGATATTAATTGGCGAGTGGCGGTGACTGTGATGTTTATTTCGGGAATGATTTTTTTCATTTTTCCGGCATTCAAGGGAACGCGCCAGATGGCAACCTCGCCGCCGGTCGGGGTGGCGACAAAAACCCGTATCCGAAACGGTGAGCCGGTGGCGGAGGAATTGACGATGGGGATGATTAGAAACGGCAGTTCTGGATTCGCGGCGAATATTTTGCGGCAATAATATTTGTCACCACCGCTCGGATAATGGAGTCCGGCTGGATGGCTGTGAACAAATCCCATCATGTCCATTCCCTCGGCATTAAGTTTGACGAGCAGCCGATTGAGCGTGACGGTGTCGGGGGAATAGCCAACCGACGAACATTTGGCCCGCGTATCGAAATGAAAAAAGGTGATGACTCCAGTTTTGCGGCTACCGGCCAGCAAACCGCCTGATTCCGGTGGCAGGGTGCCGATCGTTTTGCGAATGGCGTTGAAAACCGCAATGGAAAAAATTGGTATCTTTGGTGCCTTCATAAATTTGATTTTTAATTTCCGGGAAAGCCCTGGCCGGTGATGATGTATTGCTCCGTAAAATCCGCCCACAGGCCTGCGACGTTTTTGGCGACGGTTATATTTGGCATCAGCCCGGTCCAACAGACGAGACGATCATCGCCTTCACGAATCCGATGTGTCGTGTGCGGGTCGTCCGGGCGACCGCCGTAATCTGGCTGGTCGAGGATGAAAATAACGTAAGTCGCTTCCTGTCCTTTCATCCGTTGTTCAAAACCAAATGTAAACTTGGTTCCCAATTTGGTGATGTATTGGTCGGTTGTCATAATCCCGGGTGGATCAATTTTGTTTTTCAGAAAAAGGCTGCCCAGTCGCGATGTAGCGTTCGGTGAGATCCGACCAGCAAGCCGCAATGATTTTGGCATCATCTAAAGTCGGCGCTGGTCCCGGCCAATTAATCAGCCAATTGTCACCCTCACGAATCCGATGTGTCGTGTGCGATTCATCCGGGCGACCGGCGTAATCTGGCTGGTCGAGAATCAGAACCGCAAAGCGTTTTTCCTGGTTCACCTCACGCTCTTCAAAACCGAATTTGAATGGCATGCCTGCTTTTGTGGTATAAATGTCTATTTTCATATTCTTGTTATTTTGTTTTTGGAAGGGGCGTCGGAGCAATTTTTTGAATCGCCCCGACACCTTGTCACCGCGCTGTTAGGTCAACACCAGGTCCCTGTGGGGACAGTGTCGCCATGCAGTATTTGTTTCATACAGCATCCTTTTGTTTGCCGGCAGGCAGGCCAGCGATTACGTTTCCACCCGGCACGCGAGTGCCGGCAACAGTGGGTTTGGCCAAATTGTTACGATTTTTAATTTTCACTTTTCCAGTTCGTTGTTGTTGTCACTTTTTGATTCGCCAACTTCATTTAACGTTTTGATCATCTCAAAAAGGCAGTTCGCGTTGCAAAAGAGCGCATTCGGATCATTCGGAAGCCCATTCGGAAGAACATGACAAACGCGGGTTTTTGCTGTAAACCAATGCGAATATCCAACGCTTGAAACCAAAATGAACCAGCAAAATGCAGAGTCGACTGCTAGCGCAAAGCCACCGTCTGGCATTTCTGAAGCCAAACAAAAAGGCAGGTATTTGCGATTAACATTCAGGGGTGATTTGCTGGACCGGGTTGAATTTCGATTTGCCGAAAAATGGGTGACGCCATATTTGCAACGAGGGGATGAGCGATTCCCGCTGAACTGGCCTGATGTGGAGGTGGCTTTTAGCCTATGCTTTCTTGATTATATTATTTGGGTGCGAAGCAAGAAATCGGGAGTGTTTCTATTCGGCGTTGAAGCAGCGGATGTTGGTTTCGCCAAACAATTGAGCAGCGCGATCTACCAGACAACCCACAAGATACACCAAGTGTTTTTTGGGGAAAACCTGAAAGGCAAAAATGAAGAAATGTTCGTCACCCACTTAATATTCCCGAAAGTTCCTGGAATTAGTAAATCTGGGAAGGGTAAGTCAACATTGGCCTTAGCTGTCAGCAATATTTTTTTACCACCAGATTGCATTGAGATATTTTGGGATTCTGAGCGCACAGGAAATTCAAAGAGAATTGACGACCTTGGGACAATTCAAGAATTGGCAAAACAGATTCGCATCTCACAAACCCCACCAATACTATATCATGACGCCCACAACTTTTCGGGATATGCTGTAAAGGAGTCACACAATGATTTGACCAAATCAGGCGATCAAAGGACTGCGGCTCATTCAGCTTCCTGTCCCTTGCTAGATACCGCCAAAGGGCAAATTGAGCCACCGGTAGGTGATTTTGTGGGCCGGATAACCCAACAAGGTGAATTAATATCCAAAATAATCAGCGGTGCAAAGACGGAAGTCGGCATTGCGATGATTCATGGGATGCCTGGGGTTGGAAAGTCGGAAATGGCATTGATGATCGCAAAGAAATTGAAGGGAGAGTTTCCTGATGCTCAACTGTCAATCAAACTGAACGGAGATGATGATAAATCGAGCAGAACAGCCGATGCCTTAGCTTTAGCAATTAGATCCATGAAGGGACTGGCCTTGGAACTGCCTCCTGACCTAGATTTTCTTAGGCATATTTATCTAAGTTCGCTCAATGAGACAAAATCTCTCGTTCTAGTCGATAACGCCCGAGACACTTCTGATGTGGGATGGTTTGTTCCGCCGGATGGCTGCGCAATGATAGTCACATCGAGAGGTAAGATTCCATTGCCTCGAAATTCGAGTGTGTCTATCCATCTTGATGAACTTGAGCCGGATAAAGCCAAAGAATTGCTTGTAAGTATTTGCTCGCGAATCACTTTGCCAATCGCCGAACAGATTTGCAGGTATTGCGGTTGCCTGCCCCTGGCAATCCGTGCCGCCGGAAATTATTTAGACACAACCCCTGGAGTGATGCCATCGGAATACCTTGAATTGTTGAAAGATGAGCATCATCGCCTTGAATTGATTGGCAACCAAGGCGTGCCAATAGGAATCGAGGCTTCCTTCAATCTTAGCTACCATCGACTGCCCGAGAAAACTGCACAAGTATTCAGATTTTTGTCCCTGTTCCACACAAGATTTGATTCGGCAGCGGAGGCAACAGTTTGCGACGATCAAAAAAACGAACATCTGCACTACTTGCATCGTCAGGCATTGGTCAATTATGAGAGCAGTTCCCGGCGATATTATCTTCACGATTTAATGAGATTGTTCGCCAGCAACTACTTTGCTCGCGAACAACAGAGCGAGGTAGCCGCCGCAAGATTTGCCGAGCATTATTTGGCGCTTTATGAAAGGGCTGAAGCGCTTTTTGATAGCGATCTCAATAATTTGAAAGCCGGAGCTAAACTATTTGTTCAAGAGCAAACCGCAATACTGGCTGGCTGGCGATGGTGTGTTACCAAGCGAAACACCAATCCTACCGCTGCCCGCTTGTGTTGCCGTTTTGGCGAAGCCGGCGCTTACTTGTCTGGCAATTTTATCCTTCCGGCAGACCGGGTAGAATTATATGCGGCTACGCTCGATGCGGCGAGGATTTTGCGAGACACAAAGAGTGAAGTTATTGCTTTAAGACGTCTCGCCCGCGCTCACTATGACAGTGGAAAACACTTGCAGGAATCTTTGGAATTGCTTCAACAGTCTTTCAAACTAGCTGTAACAATCGGGGATGTTCAGCAGCAGGCAGTTGCACTTTCGCATCTCGGGCGCGTCGAAATGCGTGAACGTAAAATAAAAGATGCGCTGCGAACGCATATCCATGCGGTCCATCTCGCAAGAATTTCAAACGACCTTGATTCACAAATGGTATCGCTTGGCCACCTGGGGTCGACATACACTGACCTAGGCGAATCGCCACAGGCAATTTGCTGTTACAATGCTTCGCTAAAATTGGCGCGGCGTTTAAGAAAATCACGAAACGAGGCGATCGCGCTAGGTGGTCTAGGTAGAGCTTACGACAAAACCGACAAACCGAAGGCACTAAAATATTTCGAGGATTGTCTGAAGCTCGCTAAAGAGATTGATGATCTTAAAACGGTTAATACCGTGACACTTAATCTCGGCAGATATTTTCTCCAAACTGATCCCAAACGAGCATTAAAATATTTCCAACGCTCGCTGGAATTGAATCGAGAGCAAGGCAATCGCAAAAGGGAGGGCGGCGCATTGTATGATTCGGGTTTGGCACTGAAGGCCATGGGCGATAAAGATGATGCGATAAGGGCATTCTCCGAATCGCTTAGAATTGCGCGTGATGCTTTAGACTACATTGGCGAGGGAAAAGCGTTGGAGCAATTGTGTTACATTTACGGTAAATCTCCGGCTACAACGTATCGCGCGTTGATACTCGGCGAAGCGGCTGTCAGGATCTATCAAAAGAAAGCGCAAACATGGGTTTATAGGTTGCAGCCAAAAATTAAAAACTGGCGGCAGACTTTGAAACGCCCAAGCAAGCGACTATAAAAAAGCCCGGCCAATAATGGTCGGGGTTGTTTTTAGCTATAGAAGAATCCTAATTCTCGCAAAGAGCTATAGTTCGGATTGCCGATTTATGTGGAGCTGCACATAAATCGGCTTATGTTGAGTTCCCAATAATGTTGAGTTGAGGCAGATTCTCCCAGTTCCCCAGCGTTTCGGCGCTGGGGAACTTCACATTTTTGGGAGTGACAGCCGCCGGGGATAAAATGACCCGGTTATGAAAAATAAATCCTACCTCAATCGGCTCCATTGCAAACAATCGGGTCGTTTCATCGCAGTCCCCAATGCCGTCATCAATGACTTTATGGTCTGGTGTCGTCAGCGCGGGGTCTCGGCAATTAAAGTTCACAGATATTGTGACCATCTGCGGCGACTGCATCCGCGATTTCGATGGCGGCAGAAAGCAAACCTGCTCGACCTCACCGTGGACGACTTGGACGACATCCAGCGCTTCTGTCGTCTTCGGTCTCCATCGCTTGCACGCGGGATTGCTGTGTTTAGATCGTTTTTGCAAAGCACGGATCGCTTGGCTCCGAGCGAACCCGTTCGCGTGGTCAAGCCCCGCAGTTATCGAAGGTATCGGCGAGTGCCGATTTTCGGCCCCATCGTTGATGACTTCGTTAAATGGTCTATGGGCCGCAAGTCGTCCCCCAGCACGATCCGAATGCACTTGCAGGTTTTAGGCTGTCTCGCACCCCGATTTATCCTTCTGGGCAAGCGAACTTGTCGTGATTTTGATCGCGATGATTTTAGGCGGGCACGGCAGGTCTTCCATGCACGCAAGCCACGCTGGATGCCTGGCATCGTGCGTTTGGAGGACTATTTGGAAGCGCGTGGCTGGCTGAAGCACGACCGTTGCAACCAGCGTCGAACACTTTCCGAAAACATCCTCAAGAGATTCAGCGAGCATTTGAAAAGGGATCGTGGTCTGGCGGAGAGCACGATTCAGGGCCATGACAAGTATTTGCGCCGATTTCTCACGTTCACTGGTGTTGATCAAGGCATGGCAAGATTGCGTGAGCTGAAGCTGGCTAAAGTGCAGCGTTTTCTGCGGCAAGCTTCACAGCGTTGCTCGCGCCGGACCATGAAAGGCGTAGTGGGCATGGTCCGGGGGTTTCTACGTTTCCAATACATGAAGGGTGTCCTGCGTCAACCGTTGCACACACAGATCGATTCCGTTCGGGTTTATCGGGAAGAACTGTTGCCCCATCCCTTGCCTTGGTTGGAACTTCAGAAGTTGCTAAAACGCATGGATCGTTCCACTCCTCTGGGTTCGCGCGATTTTACGATTTTACTGCTCGCGGCTTCATACGGCCTTCGGCGGTCGGAGGTCGCGGCGTTGACGCTTGATAGCATCGACTGGCGAAAACGCACCCTGCATATTTTCCAGCCCAAGACCCGGCAGACACTGGCTCTGCCAATCACTGCCCCGATTGGCAGGGCCTTGGTGGACTACTTGCGCAAGGGGCGTCCAGCCTCGGAAGCGCGTCAGTTGTTTCTACGACAGCGCGCTCCTGCCGGCCCCCTTGCGGCTCCGGGTGTAGCTTGTGCGTTGGCGCGTGCCGTCCGTTCCACCGGAGTGAAGATTGAGACTACGAGTTTCCACGGTTTGCGGCACGCCTTCGCGTTGCGACTTCTTCGTCAGGACA
>PLYV01000217.1 GCA_003151855.1 Limisphaerales bacterium
GGGATGTTTTACAGACTTGTAAAATAACTCATCAAACCGGTTCTGGCCCGACGATGTCCCATTTACCTGCTTGCGCAATTAATACGGTCTGCCTGTCGCAGACGGCACCAGCGGCCTCGGCACGAACTGGATCAACGTCTCTGCTTCGGCACAGACAAATCAGATGACATTGCCAATCAACGCGACTGGCTCGGTATTTTTCCGCTTGGTGCGGCCTTATTAAAATTTATGAAACTGAATCGAGTTACATTGAGCGTATTGTTGCTGGGCTTTTCGCTCACAACGGTGCTGGCGCAGACCAATTCACTGCAACTGCCGCCCATTGCCGCCGGGCCTTTCAAGGCGGATTGGAATTCGCTCACCAATTACCAGTCCGCGCCGGAATGGTATCGCGACGCGAAGTTTGGCATCTGGGCGCATTGGGGGCCGCAATGCCAGCCCGAGCATGGCGACTGGTATGCGCGCAGTATGTATGAAGAGGGCAGTGCTGATTATAAATCGCACCTCGTGGAATATGGTCATCCCTCGACCAACGGCTTCAAGGACGTAATCCATCAGTGGAAGGCGGAACATTTCGATCCCGACACATTGCTGAAATTTTACAAGGACAACGGCGCGAAAATTTTCATGGCGCTTGCCAACCATCACGATAATTTCGACAATTTTAATTCCAAATACCAGCCGTGGAATTCCGTCGCCGTCGGGCCGCACAAGGATTTGATCGGCGGTTGGGCGGCGGCGGCGCGGAAAAACGGCCTGCGTTTCGGCGTGAGCGTTCACGCCTCGCACACCTGGATGTGGTATGAACCGGCGCAACGCGCGGACAAGGCCGGCCCGTTCGCCGGCGTGCCTTACGACGTCAAACTTACCAAGGCCGATGGCAAAGGACTTTGGTGGGACGGCCTCGATCCGCAGGATCTTTACGCGCAGAATCACGCGCCCAAAGGGTATAACTGGGAATGGGATGCCACCAAAGGCAGCAGCACGCCCGACGCGGCCTACATGGAAAAGTTTTTCAAACGCACACAACAGCTCTGGGATGATTATCATCCCGACCAGATTTATTTCGACGACACGGTGCTGCCGTTTCACGGCGTCACGGATAAAATTGGCTTGAACCTTGCCGCGCATTTTTACAACACGCGCCTCGACAAAAACGGCTGCACCGAGGCCGTGATCAACGGCAAATGGCTGAGCGACGAGCAGCGCCGCTCCATGGTTTATGACATTGAGCGCGGCAAGGCGCAGGGCATTTTGCCGCAGCCGTGGCAGACGGACACCTGCATCGGCTCGTGGCATTACGACGCGAATATTTTCAAGCATCACTACTACAAATCCGCCGCCAGCGTCGTGCGGATGCTCGCGGACATCGTCAGCAAAAACGGCAACCTCATGTTGAGCGTGCCGCTCCAGCGCGACGGCCAGCCGGACGCGGATGAAATCAAGATCGTCAGCGAGATCGGTGCGTGGCTGAAGGTTAACGGCGACGCGATTTATGCGACGCGCCCGTGGAAAATCTACGGCGAAGGCCCATCCACCGTCGTGGCGGAAAAAGGTCAGTTCGATGGCCAGACGGATGTTTCCAAGAAGCCCTTCTCGGCGGAAGACATCCGCTTCACGCAGTCCAAGGACGGCAAGACGGTTTACGCCATCGTGCTGGAAATTCCCAAGGACGGCCAAGTCACCATCAAATCATTGGCGGCGAACTCGCCAAATTGGCCTGGCAAGATCGGCAGCGTGCGATTGGTTGGCGGCGGCAAGCTGAAGTTTACACGCGATGAAACGGGCCTGCACGTTTCGCTGCCGGACAAATTCGACGGCAAAATCGCGTTCGCGCTAAAGATTCGCGCATGATGTTCGAATCACCATGAGAAGCAAATTCCGTCATCTCGCGCAGATTGTTTTATTCACTGGCCTTGCCTTTGTTTTTGCGGACTGTGCCTCTTTATGAACGCTGGTGTCGTAAAAACAAATGGTATCCTTTCCGAGCGCAATCGGACTGGAATAAAGCCTGTCAGCATCACTGTTTCCATCGTCGAAGATGACGCGTCTGTCCGGGGTATCTTGGCCGCGTGGATTCGCGGCGCGGACAGTTTCAAATGCGTTGGTGTCCATGCAAATGCCGAGGCCGCGCTCTGTGCGCTGCCGCAGGAAAAGCCCTCCGTCGTCCTGATGGATATCAACCTGCCCGGCATGAGCGGCATTGAATGTGTCCGCCGGCTCAAGCCGCAGATGCTGGACACGCAGTTCATAATGCTCACGGTGTATGATGATTCTGACCAAGTTTTCAAGGCGCTGTCTTCTGGCGCGACCGGTTATATGCTCAAGCGCACGCGGCGTTCCGAATTGCTGACCGCAATCAAGGACGTTCACGCCGGCGGTTCGCCGATAAGCTGCAGCATCGCGCGCAAAATCGTCCAGTCATTCCAGCGGTTCAGCGGCAACACGGCAGCCGAGCCGGACAATCTTTCGCCGCGCGAACGCGAAGTGCTCGAACTTGTTGCGCGTGGTTATCGCTCCAGAGAAATCGCCAAGTCGCTGCACGTCGGTTTGACGACGGTCAACACGCACATCCGTCGTATCTACAAAAAGCTGCATGTCTGCTCGCGTTCGCAGGCCATCGCCAAGTTCACGCACATTCCCAACGCCGCCGTTGCGAAATAAACTGCGGCGGGATTTTTTCAGTAAATTTTTGAACCATGAAAAAAACAAGCAGGATTATTTGCACATTGTTTTGCGCTTTCGCCACGGCCGGAATCTCGGCGGAACTGAACCCGCTGTTTCAAAATAACGCTGTTTTGCAATGCGACACGCGCGTGCCGGTCTGGGGCAGCGGGCGCGAGGGGGAGAAAATCACCGTGGCGTTCGCCGGCCAAAAGATTTCGACCATTGCGACGAACGGCGTTTGGAAAATCTGGCTCAAGCCGATGAAGCCAAATGCCACGCCGCAGACGCTGACAGTTGCCGGCGACACGACCAGCGTCGTCACCAACGTCCTCGTCGGCGAAGTGTGGGTGGCGAGCGGACAGTCCAACATGGAACGCCAGCTTGGTTTACGCGGCGGGCAGCAGCCCATCGCCGATTGGGAACGCGAAGTTGCGGCGGCGAATTATCCAGAAATCCGGCAGTTCTATGTGCCGCAGACGAAGTCACTCACGCCACAGACAACGGTGAAAGGCGATTGGTCGGTTTGCTCGCCGGAGATGGTCGTGAATTTTACCGCCGTCGGTTACTTTTTCGCGCGCGACCTGTATGTCGCCCGTCACGTTCCGGTTGGCATCATTCACAGTTCGTGGGGCGGCACGCCGGCGGAGGCGTGGACGAGCGAAGCCGCGCTACAAAAGCTATCGGACTTCGCCGAGCCGCTCGCCCAGTTGAAGAAACTCGCCACTGATCCCGAACTGGCGCGGCGTGAAACGATGGCGAAGCAGGAGCCGTGGTATCAAAAAGTGGATCCCGGTTCCAAGCCCGGCGCGGCGTGGAGCGCTGCGGAACTGGCAACGGACGATTGGAAAACGATGACGCTGCCGACGTTTTGGGAAAGCGCCGGCTATCAGGATTTCGACGGCATTTTCTGGTTTCGCCGCGCGTTTGACCTGCCGCAAAGCTGGGACGGCGGGGATGTGCTGCTGCATCTGGGCGCGGTGGACGACAACGAAACGACGTGGATAAACGGCACGCAAGTCGGCGCGACGATTGGCTGGAGCGTGTCGCGCGTATATCGCGTGCCGGGCCATTTGCTGAAGCACGGTCAAAATGTCATCGCCGTGCGCGTGCTCGACACCGGCGGCGGCGGCGGAATGTATGGCGGCGGCGATGCGATGCGCTTGCTGTTCAACGCAAGTGGGACAACCAATACCATTTCACTTGCGGGTTCGTGGCAGTGCAAGCAAAGCGTTTCGTTGAAAACCACCGGCAGGCCGCCGGGCAATTTCAGCCAAGATTCAAGCGCGCCGACGGTGCTTTACAACGGTATGATTGCGCCGCTGCTGCCGTATGCGAT
>PLYV01000252.1 GCA_003151855.1 Limisphaerales bacterium
ATTACGGACTGGTCGGCGTGAAAGCAGACGGCGGCACCAACTTCATCATCATGGTGAGCGCCGAAAATCATTCAGCGGCCGAGGTGGAGCGCATTCCGTTGATGCAAACGAATGTCTTCTTGAAGGCCGAATGTGATTTCAATAATCGCGTGGACACGGCGCACTTCTTCTACAGCCTCGACGGCAAATCGTGGGCTGCAATCGGCAGCAAACTGAAAATGTCCTACACGCTGCCGCACTTCATGGGCTATCGTTTCGGTCTGTTCAACTTTGCGACCCGGATACCCGGCGGGTTTGTGGATTTTGATTTCTTCCGGATCAGCGACCGGATTGCCCCGGATAATTGATGGTTGCCAGGTCAACTCATGGCTGCGGATGCCAATGGAAAATCCGTTGTCAGCGATGGCGTCAACAAAGCGTTGCCGTCATTTTTCTTTGAATTAAACTGGTGACACATGCACCGCACAAATTTCCCTGTTGCCGTGACCGGCCTCCGTTGTGTTGTAGCGACCATTTTTTTCTCCGCATTCGTCTGTGTTTTTGGCGTTCGGGCGCAGCCGGCCTCGCAGCCGGAGCGGCCGGTCGAGTCATCACAGGTGGTTACGAATCTCCTGCAGTTATCCAAGCTGCTCAACTCGACCCCGCGAGTGATTGCCGGCGTGCGTCTGGAGGTGCTGGTTTGCGCGGCCAGCCGGGCGGAAATCGGGGTGGTCGCGGTAATGGATAAAACAGGCAGCGAGCTGCTTGAATTGGGGCCTCGCGAAAAGCCGGTTGCGGCAGGAGACGTCATCCGTATCGAAGGCCAGCACTGTCTTCTCCGGCAGCGAGAAATGGGAATTGAGATCACCAAGGTGCCGGATATCTACAACGACGGCATGCATGCGGTCCAGACGGTCACGGCGGAGATCCGTCTCACCGCCGGCCTTCACCCGTTTCAATTGGACTACTTTAATTATTTTGACGCCTATGGCTTGGAATTGTCCTGCCGGCTGCCCGATGGCTCGGTTCAGCCGGCCAGTCGTTTTTTGGTCAGGTCCGGCGGCAGTGGGGTGTCCGACTCCAACATGGTTGCCGGGGTGGAGGCGGCTGGTTACGAGGATGGCTGGTCGTATGTGCCGGATTTTGCGCTGCTGCAACCGGTCAAAATGGTGGCAACGACCAACCTCAATCTAAACTTGGGGCTGAAGAACGAACAGTTCGGGATTCGTTTTAAGGGGTATTTTTCAGCTCCAATGGATGGAAGCTATATGTTCAACTTGGCATCGGACGACGGGAGCCTGCTCTTTTTGGATGTGCCTGAAGTTTCGTTCACCATGATCGGCCATGAAGCGGTTCTGCAGCCGGACGTGTCGTCGTTGCATGCGCCCATGCCTGATGCCGAAGCGTCCAGTTGGATGAGCGTTGAAGGACGGGCGGTTTTTGTTTCCAGAACTGGCAAGGGATTGCGACTCGAACTCCGCTCCCAACCAGATTCCATTTGGGTCGCGTTAGCTGACGGCGGGGATTTGGATCCTGCGCGCCTCCTGAATTCCCGGATTCGCGTGACTGGAATTGGTCGGGCCGTCATCACCCCGAACGGAGATCGGGTGCTGGGGGAATTAATGGTTGCCACCGCTGACAACATCAAGATTCTTGGGGATTCGACAGGCACGATTGCCTCGTCGGTCTCCCCACCCGCGCTGGTGTCCATTGGACAGATCCAAAGTTTGTCCAAGGAGGAGGCCGCCCGCCATTTGCCGATCCGGATTCGGGGGGTCGTGACCTGCCTCTCGCCTCCGCAATATTATTATATGTCGGTTCAGGACGAAACCCGCGGTGTCTTTGTCCAGCTTTCCGCGTCCATTCTGGCGACCGCCGCGGTGGGCCGGCTTTGCGAGGTGAACGGTTACACGGATGTGGGCGATTTCGCGCCGATCATTGTGGCCAAGGATGTGGTGGTCCTGGGGAATGCGCAAATGCCTTTGCCAGCGCATCCCACTTGGAAGGAGTTGATCAACGGGAGCATGGATGTTCAATGGGTTGAACTTCAAGGACTGGTCACGGCGGTTCAGAGCAACAGCCTGTCGCTCCTGCTTCCCGAGGGTGAACTCCATGTTGAAACCCAGAATTGTGCGGAGTCGCAATTACGGGCCTTTGAGAAGGCGGTCATCCGCATACGTGGGGTGCTGTTCGCAATGTGGAACACCAACCGCACGGTTCAGGTTGGTCGTCTGTTGATGCGCAACGTGATCATCGGCGTTGATCTTCCGGCCCCGCGCGATCCGTTTGACGTGGCGTTGAAAAGCTGGAGCGAACTCTATCAGTTCGACTCCCGCGCCACGCCGTTTCAACGGGTGAAAGTTCGTGGCACCGTGATTTTTGGGGATGCCAGAGGGGTTTTCATCCTGGAGAAAGGACGGGGAATTCGAGTTTCGCCTTTCGAACCAACGAACGTGCAGTTCGGAGAGGTGGTTGAGGTCGTTGGTTATCCCGACATTGGTGGCTCCGCGCCGCTCCTGCGGGAAGCCATCCTTCGTAAAACCGGCGAGAAAACTGATCCCCAGCCCCGCTTATTGGACGGCAGCGAATTGATGCGGGAAAACCTGGATTCGACTCTGGTGCGGATTATCGCAACGCTGATGGGAATTCATTCCGAACCGGATGCGCGGGTTTTGGAAATGAGCATTCGCGGCCATCTGTTTCTCGCCCGCCTGCCGGGCACAAAGGAATCAGTTTCTTTGCGGGTCGGCAGCCGGTTGGCCCTTACCGGCGTTTACGTTGGCAAGGCAATGACCTGGTCAGACGACAGCAAACTGGGCGGATTCGAATTGCTGTTGAGTTCGCCCGCACAATTGACCGTGCTGTCACAGCCTTCTTGGTGGACGCCCCAGCGGCTGCTCGTCATGGTTGGCCTGTTGCTCGTCATTCTTACGCTCGCTGCGGTTTGGATTTCGCAGTTACACCGGATGGTGGAACAGCGCACCCGACAGCTCCAGCAGGAAACCCGCGAGCGCGAAGTGGCCGAACGAGAACGAGCCTTGGAAACGGAACGTTCCCGCATCGCCCGGGACTTGCACGATGACCTGGGTTCCAGCCTCACGGAAATCAGCGTGCTGGCCAGCAAGGGACAACGCCCGGGCACTTTGGATGAGCTGGCGGTGCTGTTCCGGGCCATTGCCGCCAAGGCGCGTGGATTGGTGACCGCGCTGGATGTCATCGTGTGGGCGGTTGATCCCAAGGATAATTCCCTTGAGTCGGTGGCCGATTATTTGGGCGACTTTGCCGGTGAATATCTGGCTCATTCTGGAATCACCTGTCGCTTCGATATTCCCGTCGCCCTGCCGCCGATCGTATTGGAGGGACGGTTGCGTCATGGTTTGCTTTTGGCGGTCAAAGAGACCTTGAACAATGTCGAACGCCATGCCCAAGCTACCGAGGTGGAGTTTCGGATGGCCGTCACCGATGACCAGCTTAAAATTGTCATTTCGGACAATGGCAAAGGCTTCGATGCACAAACCAAGCATCGGGGCAACGGCTTGAAGAACCTCCCGCTTCGGCTCACCAAACTCGGTGGCCGGTATCAGATCGAGTCATCGCCGGGCAACGGGGCAAGGGTCACGATTGGATTGCGTCTATTACCGACGACGACGAAGCCGGCGGACGGGCCGGCCTGATATGACGTTTTGCATATACGAATCACCGAGAAAACGTCATAGATTGTAACCGATGAATGATATTATCATGCCGATGACAAAACCGAGTATGGCTGCTGAACCTGCCAATGATGATTATGCAACAACGAAGGTGGCTATTGTTGAAGACAATCCCACGTTGCGGCAGTATCTCTCGGAATTGATCTCCAACACCCCTGGTTATCAGTGTATTTGCACCTGTGACTCGGCCGAGGAGGCTTTGGAAAAAATCCCCGTTCAACGGCCGCATGTCGTGCTGATGGACATTCATTTGCCCGGTGAATCGGGGATTGCCTGCACCGCCCGGCTGCGGGAGAAAATGCCGAAGATCCAGGTGATCATGTTGACGGTTTACAAGGACATCCAAATGATTTTCCAGGCGCTCAAGGCCGGCGCTTGCGGTTATGTGCTCAAGCGGGCGGATGAAAAGGAAATTCTGGACGCGATTGCGGAAGTCCGTGCCGGTGGCGCGCCGATGACCAGCCAGGTGGCCCGCATGGTGGTCCGGTCATTTTTGGAAGATCCGAACGACCAATCAGAGACGCAGCAGCTTTCGCCCCGTGAAAAAGAGATCCTGGCCCTGGTTGCGAAGGGCCGCGCCAACAAGGAAATCGGCAGTCTGTTGCACATCACTTCCGGGACGGTGCGGATTCACCTGTCGCATATCTACGAGAAGTTGCACGTTCGTTGCCGGACCGAGGCGGCGGCGAAATATTTTTCATCCCAGCCCTCCGGTCGGCGCGATATGGCCCAGCCGGCTGGCTGACGGCAAATCAGGCAGCGGCGTCCAGAAATTTGATTTCCAAAATCCGCCATCTGCCAAACGTCATATTGGGTGCATCGCTTGCCATTCGGTAGCATTTCGCCCATTTTACACGCAGAAAACGCCCAACGCCCAACGCCCAATTTAATGAATCCTCGAAAAAGCGCAGTTCGGATCAAGTCTTCTCCAGCCCAGATTGCTTGCTACAAAAACCCCAAAAAACCAGATCACATCCGGGTCAAAGACCTGCTCTCGCGGATGACGCTGGAAGAAAAGGCCGCGCAGATGATGTGCGTGTGGCAGGAGAAGGCGCAGAAGCTTCTGAACGCCGAAGGCAACTTTGACTACAGCAAAGCCCACGCCGCCTTCAAGAAAGGACAAGGGCTTGGACAGGTCGGCCGGCCGAGCGATGCCGGCGGGCCGCCGTCCACGCCGGAGTTGGGTCTCAACGCACGTCAGATGGCCGAGTTCACCAACGCCGTGCAAAAGTTCTTCATTGAAGACTCGCGGCTGGGCATTCCCGTCATCTTCCACGAGGAATGTTTGCACGGACTCGCAGCCAAGGACGCCACCAGCTTCCCGCAGCCCATCGGTCTGGGCGCCACCTTCAATCCTGCACTCGTCGAATCGCTCTATGCGATGGCGGCTTATGAGGCGCGGACGCGCGGCACCCATCAAGCGCTTACACCCGTGGTGGATGTCGCCCGCGATCCGCGCTGGGGGCGCGTCGAGGAAACCTACGGCGAAGATCCGCATCTCAACACCCAGCTCGGCATCGCCGCCGTGCGCGGTTTTCAAGGTGACGCCACCTTCAAAAACAAAAAGCGCGTCATCGCCACCCTGAAACACTTCGCCGCCCACGGCCAGCCCGAGTCCGGCCAGAACTGCGCGCCGGTAAATGTTTCCGAGCGCGTGCTGCGTGAGACTTTTTTTCAGCCCTTCAAGGATTGCATCCAAAAAGCCGGAGCCATCAGCGTGATGGCCAGCTACAACGAGATTGATGGTGTGCCTTCGCACGCGAACAAGTGGCTGCTCCGCGATGTGCTGCGCAAGGAATGGGGGTTCAAGGGTTTCGTGGTTTCGGATTATTACGCCATTTGGGAACTCAACCATCGGCCGGACACGCACGGTCATTTTGTTGCCGCAGATAAAAAGGAAGCGTGCAAACTGGCAGTGGAGGCGGGCGTGAATATTGAATTGCCCGATCCGGATTGTTATCTGCACCTGGTGGAACTTGTGCGCAAAGGTGCGTTGCAGGAGAAGCAACTCGACGACCTCATCGCGCCGATGCTGTTGTGGAAGTTTAAGCTGGGATTGTTTGACGATCCTTACGTGGATCCGGCCGAGGCCGAGCGTGTGGCCGGCTGCCGTGAACATGGCCAACTCGCGCATCAAGCCGCCGGTGAAGTCATCACCCTCCTGAAGAATGAAGGCAATTTGTTGCCGCTGAATCCGGCGAAGCTCAAAACCGTCGCCGTCATCGGGCCGAATACGAATCGTCCCCTGCTTGGCGGTTACAGCGGCGCACCCAAGCGCAACGTCACCGTGCTGAACGGAATCGAGATTCTGCTAGCTAACACGGTGAACGTGCTGCACGCCGAAGGGTGCAAGATCACCGTGGGCGGCTCATGGCAGCAGGACGCCGTCGTCACCAGTGATCCGGTCGAGAACCGGAAGCAGATCGCCGAGGCGGTCAAGGTGGCGCAGCAGGCGGATGTCATCGTGCTGGCCATTGGTGAGAACGAGCAGACCTCGCGCGAGGCGTGGTCACTGGCGCACATGGGCGACCGCACGAGCCTCGACCTTGTCGGGCAGCAGGATGAACTGGTGGATGCCATGATCGCCACCGGCAAGCCGGTCGTGGTGCTGCTGTTCAACGGCCGTCCGCTGGCGATCAACAATGTGGCGCAGAAAGTCCCGGCGATTCTGGAATGTTGGTATCTCGGCCAGGAATGTGGCCACGCGGTCGCCGAGGTGTTGTTCGGGGTCGCCAACCCCGGCGGCAAACTGCCCATCTCGATTCCCCGTTCGGTGGGTCAGTTGCCCATCTTCTACAACTACAAGCCCTCGGCCCGGCGCGGCTTTTTATGGGATGACGCCAAGCCGCTGTTTCCCTTCGGCTTCGGCTTGAGTTACACCACGTTTGAGCTGAAGAACGTCCGCGTTGCCAAGAAAAAGATTCGCGGCGTCGATTCGACAAAAGTGCTGGTGGACNNCCGGTGAAGGAGTTGAAAGGCTTCCAGAAAGTCGAACTGCAACCCGGCGAAACCCAGACCGTCGCGCTCGATATCACGCCGGAATCGCTGGCGTTTTATGACGTGAACCTGAAATACGTTGTCGAGCCCGGCGAGTTTGAAATCATGGTTGGCACCTCCTCGCGCGCTGC
>PLYV01000129.1 GCA_003151855.1 Limisphaerales bacterium
CCCGGCGGAAATTGAGCCAGAAGCGCGGCGGCGGCCAGGAAGTCGTCAATATCGAAGACGTGGACATTGCCGAAACCGCCACGGATGAACGGGTGCTACTGATTGATGAAGCCATCGAACGACTGCAAGCCAGAGATGCGGAACTGGCACAGGTGGTGACGTTGAAATTCTTCGGCGGCCTGACCAATGCCGAGGTGGCGGAGATGCTGGGCGTCACCGAGCGCACCGTGCAAAACAAGTGGAACTTCGCCAAAGCCTGGCTGCTGGAAAATATCCGCGAGGAAATGACTCCGCCCCGATGAATTTTGCCGGCGGCTTCTGTTTTTCGGACGAATCGGCGCATGATAGATGTTGAGTTGATCCATGGACACCATAACCGCCAGAGAACAATCGCTGTTTGAAGCCGCGCTGCATATCGCCGATGCCGCCGAACGCGAGGCTTTTCTGAACCGGTCTTGCGCCGCTGACACCGATTTGCGCACCCGCCTCGACAAGCTGCTCGCGGCGCACCATCAAAGCGGGCGTTTCTTCTCCGAGTGCATCGCCGATTTCGCAATTGCCGGCGGCGATTTGCCCGCCGATGACGACGGCGGACCGCTGGCCGGAGAAAAACCCGGCACGCGGATCGGCCGTTACAAATTGTTGCGTCAAATTGGCGAAGGCGGTTGCGGCGTCGTCTATCTCGCCGAACAGCAGGAACCGGTCCGGCGTCCCGTGGCGCTCAAGGTCATCAAGCTCGGCATGGACACCAAAAGCGTCATCGCGCGGTTCGAGGCGGAACGGCAGGCGCTGGCGTTGATGGATCNNGACGAACGGCTGAAACTATTCATCCAAATCTGCCACGCCATCCAGCACGCCCACCAGAAAAGCATCATTCACCGCGACATCAAACCGTCGAACGTGCTGGTGACGGTTCAGGACGGTGTGCCGGTGCCCAAGGTGATTGACTTCGGCATCGCCAAGGCCACCGAAGGCCGGCTTACCGACAAAACATTTATCACGTTGCAGGAACATTTCATCGGCACGCCCGCCTACATGAGCCCGGAGCAGGCCGCGATGAGCGGACTGGACATTGACACGCGCAGCGACATTTACAGCCTCGGCGTGCTGCTCTACGAACTGCTCACTGGCAAAACGCCGTTTGATTCCAGTGAACTTCTGCATTCCGGTCTGGATGAAATGCGCCGCACCCTGCTCGAAAAGGAGCCGCACCGGCCTTCGACCCGGCTCGACACGCTGGTCGGCGACGAATTGACCGCCACGGCGCTGCACCGCCATTCCGAACCGCCCAAACTGAAGTTGCAATTGAAAGGTGATTTGGACTGGATCGTGATGAAGGCGCTGGAAAAAGACCGGACGCGCCGTTACGAAACCGCGAACGGTCTGGCGTTCGACGTGCAGCGCCATTTGAACAACGAGCCGGTGCTGGCCCGCCCGCCGGGACAGTTTTATCGTTTTCAAAAACTCGTCCGCCGCAACCAGGTTGTCTTCGCCGCCATCGCCGTCACCTCGCTGGCGGTGCTGGTGGGATTGGGCGTGTCCACGCTGTTTTATCTGCGCGAAAAAGAATTACGCCACCAGGCGGAAAAACGGGAGAAGATCACGCAAGCCGCACTCCTGGTCAGTCAGGGCGAATATGCCGGGGCCGATGAAATCGTCGGCCAGCTTCAAATCACCGAACCCGGCCTGGAAAGCGCCGCCGTGCTCCGCGCGCTCGGCGAATGGAATGCGTTGAACCATCAATGGGCCAAATCCAGCGAACGGCTGGCGGTGCTCCAGCAAGTGAACCGCCTCGACAAACCGGATGTCGCGTCGCTCGACGCATTGCGTTACGGCGCGGCTTTGCTGGCAAACGGGGATTGGGCGGCTTACGGCCAGAATTGCGATTCATTTCTGGCGCGATTTTCGCAAACGGAACGTCCGCTGATTGCGGAACGGATTTTGACCGCCAATTTGTTGCGGTCAGACCGCGGGCAAACCAACGCGGCGCTGAAACCTCTGGCCGACCTGATCCTGCCCAAGACGCCGGTTGGCATCCGCGTTCAGCCGCTGTCCGACAGCTCGCTGGGTTACGCCACGTTTAATACTTTCACCAACGACATCCAGGCGAAGTTGCAGGTCGCCGATTTTGAAACCGCGCGGCCATATTCCATTTCCAACGCCGGAAACGCGCTCATCATCAATGCCGGCGGTTCAGACATCTATGAAACGAATGACAGTTTTCTTTTCGCCCATCTGACCGTCACCAACGACTTTGATTACCGCCTGCGGGTGCAATCGGTGATGGACGCGGACAGTGACCGGGACAAAACCCACCAACACTTTTCACGGGCCGGCCTGATGGCGCGCGATTCATTGACCGATCATTCGAGCCACCAAATCATCGTCACGGTCAATTCCGGCGACACGTTTCAAAACATTTACCGCACCATGCGCGGCGGGAACACGTCGGACAATAATTCGCTCTGGCCGGCGAACGGTTCCAATTCATGGGTGCGGCTGCAACGCATCGGCGCCACTTTCTACACTTACAGTAGCGGCGACGGCAATGACTGGACGCCGTTGTTTCAATTGGACACCACCGGCAATCCCGACGGCCCGTTTGCCAATCCGATTCACCTGGGCATCGCTGTTTCCGCGCACAGTTTTGTTTCAAACACCACGGCCGTCGTGAGTGATTTGAGCGTCACGCCGACGGTGCCCATCAACCGCACCATCCCGCTGGCGCTGCTGGAATATCGCCGCGGCCACTACGACAAGGCCATCGAATGGTGCCGTCGTTGTCTCGGCGGCTATCCCAACTACAGCGCCGCCCGCGTCGCCGCCGCGCATGCCATCCTCTCCCTGGCCTTGGGCGCGCAGCATAAAACCGGTGAGGCCCGCAGCGAATGGCAGCAGGCCAGCCTGCTGATTGATAGAAAGTTCAGCGACGGCCTCGACCTTGGCGACCCGGCGCAAGGTTTCTGGCAAGACTGGATTTACGCACGCACATTATTGCAGGAATCTAAAGCACTCATGGTTGAGACAAACCTGTAAAGGCCAACAGCCATTCTCACCAACGGTAAATTGCCAGCATTAAAAACCCATGTGGAATAAAACTTGTCGCCATGGTCATCATGAGGCAACACGCCTTACGAATGAAAATTATTAATCTATTTGCGGTAGCGGTTCTTTTGTCGGTTGTTTCGTCGGCCAACGGAAGTGACGACGCGCAACTTTCGGCAAAAGTCGAGCGCGTTTTCAGCCGGATGTCGGAGGCGGACAAGGTTGCAGAATTGCAGGGTATCCGTCCGAACGATCTGGTGGTGGACGGCAGGTTGTCATTGGCGAAGTGTCGCGAATTGATTCCTCACGGCATCGGACACCTGTGCCAGTTTGCATCCTCGTTTAAGATGCCGCCAACGGAGATTCGCGACTTTGTGCGCGGGTTGCAGCATTGGTTGATGACCGAAACACCCGCGCGGCTGCCGGCGATTTTTCATGATGAGGCCCTGACCGGCTTTCCGTCATGGGGTGCGACCACATTTCCCCAGGGGATCGGCATGGGTTGCACTT
>PLYV01000215.1 GCA_003151855.1 Limisphaerales bacterium
TGGCTGCGCACGGTGCCCACGACGCGGATCATTTCATTCTCCGGCAGGCTGCCATCCAGGATTTTTTCAATGGCGGTGACCGGCCGGTCAAATGGCGGTTCCGCGCCCAGCTTGCCGGTGACGAGCACGTCTTCGCGCCGCGCCACCCAAAGGATGGATTCAATCAAGTCACCGTTGCGGTTGAACTTGGGCGCGAACACGCCGGTGAGCCGGACGAAATCACCTTCCTTGAACGGCAAGGGGACATTGGTGGTGGTCAGGATAAAAACGCCGCCGGGCGTGGTTCCCGACAGCACGTCCATTCGGACATGGCGCGGGTCGGGCAGTTCGATGTGTTCGATCAGCGCCGGAATCGAAATCAAGCGGAGGTCAAGATTGGTGGCCTGGAGATTTAAGTCGGAGACTTCGACCGCGCCGGGCAGGGCGTCTTCCGCGAGCACCTGGATTTTGGTTTGATCCCACAGAAAACGCTGGCTCGCCGGAATCACCATGCCGTCCATCGCGATATGTTGTCCCGGCTTCAATGACGTGGGGCAATCCGAAATGGGAATGAACGTCCTGCGCCCGCGGCTTTCGCCAAAGACCACGCTCCAGTTGGCGTCGAAATAATAAATCAGCGCGTCGGTCCGGATGCGCTGCGGATGTTGCGCCGCCCCGCCGGTCACATCCCAAATCTGGTTGATGCTCGACAGCACCAACGGCGGAGCCGGCGCGGGCGGGTTGGTCTGGGCCGGAGCCAGTGCCGTTCCGGCAAAACAAAGGCCGGCGACGAGGCTCCGCCCGCCGGTTTTTAGCCGGAGTCGTCCCGTCGGCTCCGCCACTTTGAAGATCAACCCCGGGAGTTTTTGGTTCCCGGTTTGCCGCCGCCAATACGGCCCAGGCCGGCGGCCTGAACCGATCAGACGAAGAGACGTTTTGATGGTGGTGTCCAGAAAAAAAGCCAACCCGACTGCTGCCGTGCAGAAGCCTGAAAAAATTTGTGTCTGCGGTTTCATACACCTAATTAATCCGAATCCCGCCCCGCTCGAACCGCTGGCGCGGCTAAAGGAACCAGCCAGCCAGAATTTTTCAATGGGATGGGAAAGTCTTCCACCCGCGGGCAGAGGGCGTCAACCTTTTTTTCGCCTTCCGGCGGCCGGAAATGAGCCTCTGGCCGGGGCCGAAATCAAACCAGCTTCAGCGTGTCCAGCACCGCCTTGAGGCGCGGAACTTCGTGTGTGCGGAACAAATCCGTCTTGCCCAGCGCCGCCAGCACGGCGAAGAACGGCTCGGCGCAACGGACTTCCTCGCCAAAAAATTCAAACGCGTGGGGCAGGGCGTGGCAGATGGGAAAACCGAGTTCGCGCAGGCGGAACGTATTTAGGAAAATGTTCATCTGATGCCGCACCCGCACGGCGCTGTCCTGCAAATTGCGGTAGTAAAAGCCGAGGCCGGGATCGAGGAGGATTTTCTCCACGCCGCATTTTTGCGCGAGTTCGATCTGCCGCGCAAAAAAATCCCGCAGCATTGGAATCGGGTCGGCGCTCAAATCAAAATCGCCGACCTCGCGGACGTTTTTGCCGGCAACAAAGCAGATGATGACCGCCGCGTCGTGTTCGGCGACGAGTTTGAAAATCTCCTTCGAGCCAGCGGTGCCAGTGAGGTTCAATACGCTCGCTCCGGCTTTGAGGCTCGCCCGTGTGACGGCCGGCGAATAAGTTTCCACCGAGACCGGGATTTTCGCCGCCCGCAATTCCTTGATGACCGGAATTAGTTTAGATTTTTGCGCCGCGTTGCCCACGCGCACGGCATGTGCCAGCGTAGATTCCGCGCCGACATCAATGATCTGCGCGCCTTGCGCCGTCAGCACCTTGCCGCGCTGCACCGCAGATTCCGCCGACAGGCAGACGCTTTCGCGATACCACGAATCGGCGGACAGGTTGACGACGCCCATGATGGCGGGCTGCGAATTGAAGGCAATTTTTTTGCCGCCGATCGAAAATTCCTTCACGCGCGCGGACGCGGCGACGCGGTTTTGCGAAAGCAGTTCCGTGAGCTGTTCCAGCGAAAGCATGGCGGAAGCGTAAGCCGGCGGGATTGAAGTTCAAGCTTTAGCTTGTTTGGGCGGCAGGCTGGTGCCTGAAGTCCACCCCTTTCCTTCTGGTTGCGGCACGGTTCGTGATCGTGGCTGCACGAACGAATTGCGGGCGCGAATCAAGGCCGAACTCAAACGCGACGGCGAGTAATCCTCCGCCAACTTCAGCGCTCACTTGATCAGCAGAAAAATCCCGATGGCCAGCGCGATGCGGTAGAGGCCAAACGCGTTGAATGTGTGCGTCTGGACGTAGCGCAGGAACCATTTCACGACCATAAAGGACACCGCCGCCGCGACGACCGTGGTGAACAGCACCATGCCCCAGTCTTCCTTCGGCGCAAGTGCGTCGGGATGATGCACCGCCTTGAAAATCTTCCAGCCGCCCGCCGCCAGCATCGTTGGAATGCCGACCAGAAAGGAAAATTCCGTGGCCGCCGGCCGGCTCAAACCAAGCAGCAGGCAAAATACAATCGTCGCGCCCGACCGCGACGTGCCAGGGCACGTTCCCGCGATGAGCTGTCCGATGGCGACGGCGATGGCGATGGCCCAGGTGATTTGCGTGCCGGGTTTTTTGCCGCGCAGGAAAAATTCCACCGCGAGAAACGCCAGCCCGCCGACGAGCAGCGCGATGGCGATGGGGTGCGGGTCTTCCGGCAGCTTGAAGCCTTTCTTGTCGAGCACGAAGCCCACCGCGCCGGTGATGCCAAAGGCGACGAGGATTTTCAACAGATAGTCGAACGTTTCTTTTTCGCGCCATTCAAAGATGAATTTATAAATGCGCTGCGGGAACAGTGGCAGCACGGCGATGACCGCGCCGCATTGGATGACGATGTTGTAAAGGTCGGACTTCTCGACGTGCAGCACGCGCTCGGCAACGAGCAGGTGGCCGGTGGACGAGACCGGGATGAATTCGGTGATGCCCTCGACAATGCCGAGGATGAGGTTGACGAGCCAGTCGTGCATAGATTATTTGAGCGTGAAAGGGCAGGGCGGGGCAAGCGCGAAATTGCGCCGGCCAAATCTTTCAGTGCGCCGGGACGCGCGGGGGACGGCCGATCCAAATGCCGGGCACGGCGTAGTTCCACTCCAATTCCGCGATGCCGGGGCGTTCGTTTTTGCCGGCGCGCAGGACGAGCCGGTCGGCGGGCTGCATTTTTTTCACCCACGGCGCGTAGGCTTTCGCGTCGCCGTTCTCCAGAAAAATATTCTGGTAGGTTTTGAAATCATCCGCCGGCATCAGCGCGGGTTCGTAGCCGAGGATGTAACGCCAGTTGGCGGTCGGGTTTTTGTAAAACGTCTGGTAGAAAATCCCCATGTCGGGCGAATATAAAATTCCGCCCGGCTCTGGCATCCAGCCGGCGAGTTCGGGATGCTCGGCCTCGGACAGATACGACCAGTCGAGATTTTTGGTGTAGCGGCTGTTCAAATCCGCCGTCACTGCAAAGAAAGATGCGACCGACAAAATCAACACCAGCCACAGCCGCCGCAGCGAGTCCACGGCAAATTTTTCGGCGAAGAGCCAGTCCAGTTCCGTCACCACCAAAACCAGCAGCGCCGGCCAGCCCCAGTCTTCCCAGAAACGTCCCACGCGGAAGCTCAATATCCAGCAGCCGCACATCAACCAGAACGCGGGGTTTTTTGTCAGCGGCGGCACGTCGCGCCGCGTGGCCGCGCGCAACGCCACCAGCGCGCCGACGAGAATCACCGCCAATATGTCGCCGCCGAACGGCTGGAGTTCCGTCACTTCCGAGCGCGTGCTCAAATGCCCGCCGACGCCATGCAGCGCCATGCCGAGCGCGTGGCTCAAATAATCCGCCGGATGTCCTGACGCGAGCATGGAAAATCCGGTGCCGAGCGCCCACGCGCCCGCGAGCAGTAGCGACCAGCGGAATTTGCCCGCGAAAAATATCGCCGCGATGGGCAGCAGCCACAGATACCAGACGCCGTGAATGAAAGTGCATGCGCCGATCAGCGCTGCGCACGACACAAAACTTTTCACGTCCGGCGGGCGGCGTTGCACCATCAGCAAAATCGTCATCAGCGCCGCCGTCGTCAAAATGAACGGCCGGCCGAGCAGCCAGCGTTGCGGTAAATCGGAAATCACCATCGCGACGAGCAGCGCGGCGAGCCACGCTTCCGGCCGGCGCAGCCACGGCAGCAGCGCGGCGTTGACGGCGAGGAACAGCGCCACGACGGAAAACACCATCAAACTTTCAGCGTTCCAATTCGTCACCTGATGCAGCGCGCTGAGAATGCCGTGCCAGCCGAGGCTTTGATCCATTTTGAAGACGTCGCCGACGACGAGGATTTCCGACCACGGTTTGCCGCTGACGGCCTTCGCGCAATGCCGCATCGCATCGTCGCCCGGCACATAGCCGTAGCTGATGATCTTCAGCGGGATGAACAGCACCGTCAGCGCGACGGCCAGCCACGCGGCCAGCGGCACATAACGGCGGTATTTTTCGGGCAGTTCGAGGTCAAACATGGCGTGCAGTTTCGGGCATCAAAACACTTTCGGCACGCCTTCGTCGAGGATTTTCAAATACTTGGTCAGCCGCTGTTGCACGGCGATTTCCTTCAGCCAGCGCGGCGGCTCGGCCATGTCTTCAAACGACAGCTTGAACGTGCCGTAGTGCATCGGCACAAAAAATTTCGCGCGCAGATCCTTGAACGCCTGCACCGCCTGGTCCGGCCCCATGTGGACTTTGCGGAAACTTTCCGGGTGATACGCGCCGATGGGCAGCAGCGCGATTTCCGGGCGCAGCTTTTCGCCGATTTCGGCAAAGCCGGCGAAATACGCGCTGTCGCCGGCGTGATAAATTTTTCTTCCCTGGTGTTCCAAGACAAAACCGCCGTAGCCGCGATGCTGGTCGTGCAACGTCCGCGCGCCCCAGTGCTTGCTCGGCGTGAACGTCACCTTCCAGTCGCGCTGTGAAAAACTTTCCCACCAGTCCAGTTCCACGACGCGCCCGAAGCCGAGATTTTTGGCCAGGTCGCCGACGCCCCACGGCATCACGCCGATTTTTGGATGGTCCAGTTTGCGCAGCGTGGGCTTGTGAAAATGGTCGTAATGCGCGTGCGTCAGCAAAACCAAATCAATCGGCGGCAGATCCTGCACACGCAGGCCGGAACGCTTGAGCCGTTTCAGGAGAAAAAGCCAGTTCGCGAAATTCGGGTCCACCAGCACATTTAGGTCGTTGAACTGGATGAGGAACGACGCGTGGCCGATCCAGGTCACCGCCACCTGCCCATGCCGGAGCCGGGGGCAAATGGTCGGGCGATGCGCACCGGTGCGCTTGGTGAACCAGCCTTTCAGGATCATCTCCTGAAAAAACGTGCGCGGATTGAAATGCTTCGACGGCGTCAAATCCTTGAACGAACGCGGCAGTTTGCGGCGCGGCGGCACGGGGCGGGTGGAGGATGCCTTGGTCATGCGATAATTTGACTGTAACAAAATGAATCGTGTTCGACCAATTGCAAAATCATTCGCCGAGGTTGCGCCGGAGCAGCGCGCTCAATTTTGCCGGCGACAGCACCGTGACGACCTTGCCTTTCACGGTAATCAGTTTTTGCGCGCGAAATTTCGCCAGCGTGCGCGAAAACGTTTCGCCCACCGTGCCGAGTTCCGCGGCCAGCACGCGCTTGGTCAGGGTCAACTCGATTTTCACCGGCGCTTCGCCCGACGGATTCGGACAGCGTTTGACGAGCCAGTTTGCCAGCCGCGTCTCGACATCTTTCAACGTCAAATCTTCGAGTTGCCCCACCAGCGCGCGGAGATGCGCGCTCATCGAGCCGAGCATCCGCAACGCCAGCTCCGGCTGCCGCCGAACCAGCGCGAGGATGCCGTCCTTCTGCACCAGCAAAACCTGCGTGGTCTCCAGCGCCCGTGCATCAGCGGGATAACCGCTCGGCGACGCCAGCGACGCTTCCGCGAAGGAATCGCCGGCGCGGAAAATGTGGATGACCTGTTCCTTGCCGGCGGCGGTCACGCGATGGACATTCACCGCGCCGCGCTGGACGATGTAAAATCCGCGCGCCGCGTCGCCTTCGCGGAAAAGATATTCGCCTTTCGCAAGCGATTTGACGGAAGTGGCGTCCGCGATTTTCTCCAAATCGCCCGGCGGCAATCCTGCAAACAGCCGGCATCCGCGCAGCGTGCCGATGAGGACGGTGCGTTTGAGTTCGGCGGGCGATTCGGTCATGCCGGCATTTCAAACCACCCGGCCGCAAAAGTAAATTCCGCAATTGCCTTGATTTGGGTCAAGGCGCGCGGCGGCACTTTCTTCCAGAATAATTCCGTGAAGACGATGAATGACATCGCCCAATTCCGGCTCGCCCGCGAATGGCGGACGATGACGGCGATGGTGGAGATTTTCTGCTGCCATCACCATCAGCCGGTGGCGGGCTTGTGCGCGGAATGCCGGCAGTTTCTGGATTACGCCAATGTGCGGTTGGAACGCTGCCGTTTCGGCCCGGGAAAACCCGTGTGCGCGAAATGCCCGGTGCATTGCTACCAGCGCGAACGCCGCGAACAGGTGCGCGTCATCATGCGCTACGCCGGGCCGCGAATATTGTGGGCGCATCCGGTGTTGAGCCTGCGGCATTGGATTGACGGCCTGCGGAAAGCGCCGGCGATTTAGCGGATGGGCTGACTTGCTGCTCAGCCAATTTGCACCGGCACCGGGATGTGGTAAATTGCGTTGACCACAGAGCCACCGGTTTCAGTAGGCATCCCAGCCTGCAACCACTTCGTGAGCGCCGTGGTAAAAGAACAGCGCAGGTGTGATGCCTGCGCTAATTTTTGTTTAATGGCCGTTGCAGCTCGTCGCCAGCGGCACGGCGGGCGCGCCGAGCGGTTTCAATTTCGTGATCTTGATGAGGAATTCACCGGGATCGGCGGGCAATTTTTCCCAGGTGAACGTCCCCGGCCATTGCGCGGCGAACTGATCGCGCAGCCGCGCCGGCTCGTGACCGTTGCGGATGATGAAATGCTCGCCCGCCGGCAATTCGATGAACGTTTTGACGAGGAGCGGATGTTTGAGGGAACAATCGAGTTCACGAACATCCAGGACTTTGTCCGCGCCGATAATATTTTCAGTGGTCATGATTTTTTCAGGTTAAAGGTTGAAGTTTTTTCCGGCAACTCCGGTTTGCTCAACGTGAGCAGCATGGAAAATTTCGTCGTCGCCTTCAGCGCGTGCGGCAGATTCGGCGGCATATAAAGCAAATCGCCGGTTTTCAATTGGTGCATTTCACTGCCCAGAGAGAAATCACATTCGCCCGACAACACCTGCACCAGCGCGTGCTGCGTGGACGTGTGCTCGGTCAGTTCCTGCCCTTCGGCGAAACCGAACAGCACCACGCGCGAATTCGCCGTGCGCAGCAGCGTGCGGCTCACGATGCCGTTCGGCGCGAACTGCGTTTCTGCCGGCAGCGACAGGATTTTCTGCGCGCCCGCCGCGATCAAAGGTTGTTCAGCCATGCCCAGAGCATACCACACTGGTTTTTCCCGGCCTTGATGTGGGTCAAGGTTTTGGGTTCTGAAAAATCTGCCTGTCCTAATCTTAATCCTAATCGTAATCTTAATCCGCTGACGAAAACGATTAAGATCAGGATTACGATTAAGATTACGAACCAGCACGAGCCCATGAACGAACTCGACCCGCAACTCGACCAATTTCTCCGCAAACAACCGAAACTCGGCAAGGGCGCTTACCTTGCCAGCACCGCCGTCGTCATTGGCGACGTGACGCTCGGCGCGCACAGCAGCGTGTGGTATGGCGCGGTGCTGCGCGGCGACATCAACCGCATCGTCGTGGGCCACCACTCGAACGTGCAGGACAACGCCGTGCTGCACCTCGCGGACAAGTTCCCGTGCGTGCTCGGCAACTGGGTGACCGTCGGCCACGGCGCGATTGTCCACGCGTGCCAGGTCGGCGACGAATGTCTCGTGGGCATGGGCGCGGTGATTTTGGACGGCGCGGTCATCGGCAAACAATCCATCATCGGCGCGAA
>PLYV01000094.1 GCA_003151855.1 Limisphaerales bacterium
AGCACCGCGCGCCAGGTGAGCTGCTTCATCGAGTCGCCGCGCCCGCGATAGACTTGCTCGAACCATTGCCGCTCGATCTCCTCCGGCGTGCCGGTGAAGCCGGCGAGCGGCAGCTCGTATTCGGCGTCCGACTTGTGGGCGTTGGGAATTTTCTCCGGATTCACGCGCGGCAAGATGGGCAAACCGGCGCGCGGGCGCGAGCCTTTTTATCCTGATTCCACAACGGGGATGGCCACAAAAAAGCACAAAAGGCACAAAATAAAAGGCCGGAAATCAGGCTTGGTTATCAATAATCACTTCGCCTGCCGGAGGGAAAACTCGCGTGGTGAATCGCAGTCACAAACAATGGTTCTGCGCTTTTTGCGCCTTTTTGCGGCAAATGAACGCGGTGTTTAGGTTTATTTCAGGAAGAACCGGGTGTCCCAGGTGATGAGCAGCGGACTGGAGCGGATGGCTTCGGCCAGCTCCACGAACGGCACCTGCGCGTCCAGCCAGCGCGGATTTTTGGTGATGCCGTCCATCGAGTTCTGTGTGTGGTTGCAGATGAGGTAATGGCCGCTGCCCAGGACCATGAACGACTCGATGCGTGTGCCGGTGGCGTGCCGGGAAAATTCAAAATCGCCCTCGCCAAATTTTTCGTCGTGCAGCTCGGTGCGCAGCGGGCCGAGGTCGGCGACAAAATTCTGGAGAAACTCGTCGTTGCGCGGTCCGGTGTAGAGCAGCACGCGCGCCTTGTTTTCCGCGAGCGAGATCACGGCCCATTCGTCGAACACGGTGCCGCCGTAGCGGGTGTTCATCTGCAACGCGCAGTTCTTGATTTTGGCGGCGAGGTCGTCGAGCGTCATGGCGTTGAGCAGAGCAAATCCCGGGCCGCCGCTCAAGGCAATTTGCGCGGCGACTTTTTTACGGCCGTGATGGTCAGGGTCGCCCCCCGGTTCAAAAACGCCAGCAGCAGCGTGGCCGGCAGGCTGATCGCGCCCAGCACGGGCACCAGCAGCGCGGTGGCGACGATGGAACCGAGCGGCCGCTTGCCGCCCACGACCTTGGCGCTTTGGCTGCGCAGCCAGTTGTAAAGCAGGTTCGGCCGCACGCCGAGCCAATTCAACAGCGATTGCACAAAGCTGAAATTGTCGTATTCCGGCGCTAGGAAACTGACCCACGTCGGCGACAACCCGGCTTCGCCCAAAATCCGCGACAGCGAGGCGCTGGTGTGGTGCGACAGATGACGCGGGCAGTCCAGGTGAAACCAGCCGGCTTTCGCCAGCCGCGCCTCCGGGCTGCCAAAATTGGGCACGGCAACCAGAAACATGCCACCGGGCCGCAAGATTCGGGACACTTCCGCCAGCGTCGGGCGCGGGTCGGAAACGTGTTCGAGGACGTGCCACATCACCACGACATCGAAGCTGTTGTCCGGGAAATTCAATTCCTGCAACAAGCCCACGCGCACCGGCAGTTTCAGGACTTCGCGCGCGAACCGGCACGCGCCGTCGGAAAATTCCGTGCCGGTCACGTCGCAGCCGTTCCGCTGGAACGCGCGCAGCAGCAGGCCGCGCCCGCAGCCGATGTCCAGCACCTTCGCGTTTTTCCGCTGCAACCGGCGCAGCACCTGCCCCGAACGCCAGGCGTAAAGTTTTTCCTGCAACCATTCCATCACCGCCGGAAAACGCCGCCCCTGCTTGTCGCCGTAGTAGCCAGCCGGATAATATTTCCCGATGTCCGCCGGCACCGGCGTCGTGACCACCTGCGCGCAACGGCGGCAGCGCGCGACCGAAAATTGTTCGCCGCTGATGTAATCAAACGCGGGAAACAAAACTTCGCACTCGGCGACAGGATGCAGGCATGGCGGCATCCGCCAAAGTAGGCGGCAAACCGCCACCGAAACAATAAAATTTTGGCTGCGCTGGCCGGAAAAATTCTTATCATGCGGCGACAACTTTAACACCATGGCGCTCCCCGACGGCTTTTCCAAATCCGCTTCGACCGCAACCAAGCCCGCGTGGCCGGTGCATCTGCTGCTGGCACTCACGCTCGTGGCGGCGACAGCCAGCCTGTTCGTGCCCGCGCGTTCGAGCCAGCCGGCGGACGCCTTCCTGCTGGTGCTCGCGGTGGCCGCCTCCGTGGCGATCCTCGCGCGGACGCTGCCGCTGCAAAGTGTTTTGTTCGCCACCTTCATCACCGCGCTCATCGGCGGCGCGGCGCACGGCTTGAGCGCCCGCACCGGCCTGCCGTTCGGCCCGCTTTCATTTGGCGAACAAAGCGGACCGCAACTCTTCAACACCGTGCCGTGGACGGTGCCGCTCATCTGGGTCGTGGCAATTTTCAATTCGCGCGGCGTCGTGCGGCTGCTGCTGCGCCCGTGGCGCAAAATGAAAAATTACGGCTTCCTGCTCATGCTGCTGACGATGGTGCTGGCGCTGGCTTTCGACTTCGCGCTGGAGGCGTTCGCGCGGGTGAAACATCTCTGGCTGTGGCACCCGACCAAGATTTCGGTGACATGGTTCGGCGCGTCGCCGTTGACTTTCTTTGGCTGGGCCTTCGTGAGTGGCATCATCCTCGCCGTCGTCCTGCCGTATCTCATCCGCAAGCAGCCGGGCAATCCCAGCGCGCCGGATTTCGCGCCGCTGATTTTGTGGCTCGGTGCCATCGCGCTGTTCGGCGTCAATGCCGCGCTGGCGCAGGCGTGGCCGGCGGTGGCGGTGGATGGAATTCTTGCCGTCGTGGTCGCGGTGCTCTGCTGGCGCGGCGCGAAGTGGTGAGGCCAATTTCAAATTTCAAATTTCAAATTTGAAATTCTTCGGGTCACCTTCAATTTGCTGACGCGCGGCCCGTCCATATCCTCCACGCGCAATTCAAAATCGCCGATCGTGACCAGATCGCCCGGACGCGGAAAGCCGCCGAGTTTTTCCGTGACCCAGCCGCTCGTGGTCGTCGTGCTTTCATCGTGCGGCACGGTGCCGATGATTTTTTCCAGCTCGTGCAACGCTAGTGTGCCGGCGGCTTCCCAGACATTTTCGCCGAGGCGCACCAGCTCGGATTTCTCCGTGTCGAACTCGTCCTGGATCTGCCCGACGAGCGCCTCCAAGGTGTTTTCCAAAGTCACGATGCCGACCGTGCCGCCAAATTCATCCACCACGACGGCGAAATGCGATTTGCGGTCGAGGAACCGCCGCAGCAGCTTGTCGAGCGCCGCTGTTTCGGGAATGTAGAATAATTTCCGCGCCAGCGGCAGCAGTTCCGCCGCCGTCTTGGCCCGCTCGCGCAAGGCATATAAATCCTTGATGTGAACCACGCCAAGCGTCTGGTCGAGGTTGCCGCTTTCGCAGATGGGAAAACGCGAGTAGCGCGTCTTTTCCGCCAACGCCACGCACTCGGCCAGCGTCGCCGTCGTGTCGAACGCCGTGATTTCATTGCGCGGACTCATCACCTCGCGCGCCGTGCGATGCCGCAGATCCAGTGCGTTCAAAATCAGGTCGCGCCGTTCCGCCGAGCCTTGCGCGGCGCCCAGCACCACGCGCAATTCCTCCTCCGAATGCCGGTCGTGCAGTTCGCCGCCAGCAAAACCAAGCCAGCGCAAAACGATTTGCGACGAGCGGTGCAGCACCCAGATGAATGGATAAGAGATGCGATAAAACCAGTTCAGCGGCGACGCCACCCACAGCGAGGTTTGCAGCGTGCGGCGGATGGCGATGGCTTTCGGCACCAGCTCGCCCGCGATGATGAGCAGGTAGCAGTTCACGAAAAAGCCGACGACGATGGCGATGGTGCTTTGCGTGTGTTCGCTCGTGATTTTCAGCAGCGGAAAAAACGGTTCCAGCAGCGCGCGGAAAACCGGTTCCACCAAAACACCCAGCGCCATGCTGGCGAGCGTGATGCCGAACTGCGTCGCGCCGATGTAGGAATCAATGTGCGCGACGATGTGCCGCGCGGTGCGGGCGCGGCGGTTGCCCTTCGCCGCCAGCGGCGCGAGCTGCGTGTCGCGGATGCGGACGAACGCCAGCTCCGCCGCCACGAAAAAGGCATTGCACAACACCAGCAGCGCCACGGCCAGCAGCTTCAGGGCGTCGTCTATGACATCGTTCCAGTTCATGGGTTAAGGACGAATGACGAAACCCTAATGCCTAAAGAATGACGAAGCCCGAACAGCCAACACAGGCCGTGCGTCAGGGCGAATTTGTCATTTGTGATTGGAGCTTCTTTCGTCATTCGGATTTTGGAATTCGTCATTTCAGAGTTTCACCTCGCCGAACATCAGTTTCAAAATGTCCTCCAGCGCCACCACGCCGGCCTCGCCGCCGTCGCGCGCGAGCACGATCGCGAGCCGCTGGCCCGCGCGCTGCATCCGGCGTAGCGCGACTTCCAGCCGCGTGCTGTCGTCGAGAAACAGAGCCGGCGACATGAATTCACCGGCAAATTTTTCCGCCGGCAGGTTTTCCAGAAACAGCAGCGCGCCCACGTCCAGCATCCCGGCGACGCGGCGTTTGCCGTCGCGCTTTTCAAAGACCGGCAGGCGCGTCAGGTTATTTTCCTGCGCGATTTTCACCGCGTCGCGCAACGGCGAATTGACCTCCACAAAAAAAGTTTTCGCCAGCGGAATCGTGATCTGCGCGACGGTGAAATGCTGCAAGTCCAAAACGCGGTTGACCATCGCGTGTTCCTCGCTCGTCAGCGCCTGCGCGGCCTCGGCCATCACCGCGCGCATCTCCTCGCGGTTGCCGAACAGCCGGCCGGTGAAGACGCGCGACCCGCGCCGGCGCAGGAAAAATTGCGAAACGCTCTCGACCAGAAACACCAGCGGCGCGAGCGCGAGATGCACGAAGCGGAAAACCTTCGCCGACGACAAACACAGCCGGTTGGGATACGCGCGGAACAACATCTTCGGCAGCAAATCAAAAAACGCGTAGAACAAAAACACCACGACCGTGAACAGTGCGATGATGAGCGCGGTGTGGCCGGCGAACCATTCGTGCAGCTTCGCGATGCCCCAGCCGAGGATGAGGAAATTCACCAGCGTGTTGCCGAGCAGGATCGTCCACAGGAACTTCTCCGGCTGCTCCAGAAAGCTATGCAGAATCTGCGCCTCGACCGCCCCCGAACGCGCCAACCGCCGCACGCGCAGGCGGTTCAGCGCGAACACGCCCGCCTCCATGCCCGACAGCAGAAATGACAGCATCAGGCACAGCGCCAGTCCGAAAAAATTGGCGAGATAGGTGGTCATTTGGTTTGCTCCACCAGCAGTTCGCGCACGCGCCGTTCGTCCGCAACGTGCGCGGTGAATTTCAACCCGGCGAACATCGCCGATTCGCCCGGCGCCGGCACCACGCCAAGCAGATGTGTCAGCAGGCCGCCCATCGTCTCAACCTCGTTCACGTCGGGCAGCAATGGAAATTCGCGGCGGAAATCCTCCAGCCGCATCGTGCCGTTCACGCGCCAGCGGCCGGCTGAAATTTTTTCCAGCACGAAACCCTGCGGCGACGACGCCACGCGAATCTTGCCAACGATGCCACCCAGAATATCCTCCATTGTCACCAAACCGGCGGCGCTGCCGAACTCGTCGAGCACGATGGCCAGCCCGCGCTGCTGCTTTTGCAACGCACGGAAAAGCTGGAGCAGATTCATCGTCGCCGGCACGAACGACGGAAACTCGATTACCTCCGCCAAGTCCACTTTCGGATCGAGCAGCAAGGCGCGCGTGTTCAGAATGCCGACGATGGTATCCGGCGTTTCGTCGTAAATCGGCAGCCGGCGATGCTGATGTTTCCGCGTCATCGCGAGCATTTCCTCCACGGTGGCGTCGTCAGAGATCGCGGCCATGCCGGCGCGCGGACGCATCACGTCGCGCGCCGTGCGACGGTCGAGGCTGATGATTTGCAGGATGATTTCGCGCTCCGATTCCTCCAGCGTGCCCTGCTGCGCGGCGAGTTCGAGCAGCTCCTGATATTCCGCTTCCGTCACGGCGGCGGGCGGCGTGGCAGTGGCGGCGGCCTGCTTGAGGATCGCGGCATTCGTCCACTGCGCGGCGCGGTAAAACGGCTTGGTGACGCGACGAAAGAGCAGCAGCGGCCACGCCACGCGCAACGCCCAGCGTTCCGGCTGCCGCACCGCGAGCGTCTTGGGCAGCACCTCGCCGACGAGCAGCACCACCGCCGCCAGCGCCAGCATCGTCAGGCCAAAACCCCATTGCGCGTTGAACACCATGCGGAGCGCGGCGGCAAGGATGGCGGCGTTGGCGAACGTGTTTCCCAGCGCCAGCGTGGCCTGCAAATCGTGGGGACGTTCGAGGAGATCGGAAACAATTTTGCCCGTGCCGGCCTTGTTCTCGGCGAGATGCGCCACCTGCCATTTGCTCAAGGAAAACAGCGCCGTCTCCGCCAGCGCGAAGAAGAAACTCGCGCCCGCGAACACCAGAATCGCTAAAACCATCGCCGTTTCCATTACACCCAGATTAAGCGCAAACAGGACAATGGAAAAGCCGAATTGCTGGTGGCGCGCGACCGGGATCACCCTTCCAAAATCGCCGTGGCCGCCGCGTAGTTTTCCGTGTGCGTGAGGCTGAGGTGCAGTTGCCGCGCGCCGCGCGCCGCAAATAGTTCCGCGCCCTTGCCGTGCAGCACCACAAACGGCTCGCCCGATTCCTTGCGCCGGATCTCGATGTCCTGCCAGCCGATCTGCGCGCCGATGCCGGTGCCGAACGCCTTGGATACCGCCTCCTTGGCCGCGAACCGCACCGCCAGAAACGGCGCGGGATTTTTGTGCGCCAGGCAGTAGGCGATTTCGTCAGGCAGCAACACGCGGTTCACGAAACGTTCGCCAAACTTCGCAAATGACGCCGCGATGCGAGCCACTTCGATGAGGTCAATGCCGGTGCCGAGGATCATTTGCGATTTACGATTTGCGATTTACGATGGAAGCGCAAGCAAACTCGCCCAGCATCTTTATTCCCCGCGATAAACCGCCCGCGCCGTGCAGGTCTCAGCCACGACGATTTCCGTGAGCAACGGCAACTTGGGCTTCAACTTTTTCCAAATCCAAATCGCCACCACTTCGCTCGTCGGATTTTCGAGGCCGGGAATTTCGTTGAGATAATAATGATCGAGCTTTTCCCAAAGCGGCTTGAACGCCGCCGAGATGTCGGCGTAATCCATCAGCCAGCCGAGTTTCGGGTCACACTCGCCCGCCACAACGACCTCGACGCTGAAGCTGTGGCCGTGCAGCCGGCGGCATTTGTGATTCTTTGGCAGCAGTGGTAGCAGATGCGCCGCCTCGAACTGAAACGTTTTTCTTAATTCCATTTTCATAATTCAAAATCTATCCAAGTGATTAAGTCACCGAGCGCCGGACGGCCGTCGTGACGCCAGGTCAGAGGCGGGTTTTGCATCTGGCCGAGCGGACAAATCCGCGTGACGCCCCAGCGCGCAAATTGCAGCGCCAGCGCCCTGCTCTTCTCATCCGGCGCAGCGATGCCCACGGTCGAAATTTTTCCAACAATCTCGTCCACGCCGGGCAATACCGCCGCCACGTCCGGCACCGGCTTGACGTAGATAAACCGGTTCAGCGGCGAGAAGCGGAAACGCACTTCATGCTCAAACACCACCGTCCACGCGGTTGAATTCCGGCTCGCCCACAGCTTCACGTCGCCGCGATGCGCCGCGAGCGATTCGTAGAGCGAACGCCGCGAGGCGATGGCGGCGGATTCTTCCACGGAAATTTTCCCGCGCGGTTCGGCAGCCTCGCGCCGCATCAGCTCGGCGGCGAGCAGCGCGGCAAATTTGTCCGATTCCACCGCGCCGCGTTCCTCGACGTAGATGACGTGCGGCGAGAGGCAGCCGTTTTGATCCCACGCAATCACGTCGTCCGCCGCGCAGGAAACAACCTTGGCAATGTCCTCGTCGCGCAAAACCTCGCGCGCCACATAGCCAAAGCTGACGCGCTGACCGTAGCCGAGGAAGCGGGTCTTCGCCGGCAGCCGCGAGCGGATCGCCAGCAGCGTCTCGTCGCTGCCGGTGGCCGTCACGCAATCGGCCCCGGCGAACAGCGCGGTTTCCAAAGCCACGTTGCCGCCGCGCCACTCGGCCAGTTCGAGGCACGCACCAAGCTTGTGGTCGGCTTCGTAGATCGAATGCGCAAAGAGGCGGGGCAGCAACGCCGCGCCGCTCGCGCACTTCATGAACTGCGCCGAGCGCGTGAGCAGGCCGAGCGTCAGGCTCATCAGGGCGGGATTCGGCAGATTGCCCGCCGCGATGTGGACGAGCAAATCCGGCCCATGCCAGAAATGAGGCGGTTGGCACTGGGCGCGGGGCGCGGGGTGGTGAGATTCCGTCACCGCCATGCCATTGTCCAAATCTTGTTCCAGCAACGCCTGAAAATTCTCCGGCGTGAACCGGCGGAAAAACTCGTCGAGACCGCGCGCCAAAATTTCCGGCGGAAAACCTGCGGCTGGAGCGCCGGCCTCCGGCACGGCGTGTTTCAACGTGTCGCCCGGGCCGTGCCGGAGGCCGGCGCTCCGCCCGCTTGCCAGCGCGAGCCGGCGGAATTTATTTTCCGGCCGGAGCCATTCCGACGCAACTTCGCACAGGATGCTCACAAGCTCGTCCGTGGTGCGCGACACCAGATATTTCTCGCGGTTGCGTTTCAGCGTGTCGCACGCCTCCGTAATCATCGTGGGCGACAACGTCGCTTCCGGCGGCAGGTCGGCGAGGAAATAGTTCGGAAGGTTCATCGGGGTTTACGCGTTCATCAAGGAACAGCCGCGTGGTTCGGCGAGTTGCGCGCGACCGATCAGTTCAAAGCCGTCACCCCGGCGGACGCCCAAATCTTCCGTCTGGATGGCGGCGACGGAAAAGACATTCGCCAGATCGAGAATGCGGATGAGTCCGGTTTCGCCTTCGCCGACTTCGCGACCGGTTTCCGGTGAAATGATTTGCACGCGCGCCCAGGGTGGAAAATGAAAGTGGCGGGTGACGGGTGACAGGTGACGGACGGGCGTCACGCCACTTGCCACTTGCCACGCGTCACTCGTCACGCTGTCGTAAGCCTGCGAGCTTAATTCACTCATGCCGTATTCGCAGAGGATGTTTTCACGCGGCACGCCGAGACGTTCGGTGATGAGCACGTGCAGTTCCGCCTTGGGCAGCGTGCGGGAACGGTTTTTGTAACCGCCGGTTTCCATCACGCGCGAACCGGGCGGAACCTCGACCCGCAGGTCTCGCTCCACCAAGTAATCCAGCAGGTGCACAAAAGAAAACGCGGTGCCCAAAACAAGTGACGGGTGACGAGTGACGGGTGACGGGTTCAGCGCTGCCAGCGTCGCCGCGAAATCCAGCGTCCACGAGCCATCGTCTGCCAGCTTGCCGAAAAATTCGTGCCGGCTCGCGCCTTCGCAGGAGCAAAGCTGCTCCGGCGACGCAAGCGCGGGGACGCTCGCCCCACCACCGAGCTTTTGCCGCACCACTTCAAACATATGGACAAGCGAGGAGTGCGGCACCTGCTCTGGCGGCGGCGTCAGGATGGCCAATTTGAAATTTGAAATTCCAGATTTGAAATCCGGCAGGGCGTTCGCGCAAAACTGCGGCCACAGCGACGCCTCATACACCGCCAGCGATTCGGCGCAGTGGAAATGCCGGCTGGGTTTCTGCTCCGTCGTGCCGCTGGAATGGAAGACGGCGGTGCGTTCGGCTGGCGGAATACTGGTGAGTTCCAGTTCCTTGAACGCGCCCGTCGGCACGGCGGGGATTTGCGTCCAAACTTTCACCGTCTCCGGCGTGAGGTTGCGCGCCGCGCAGATTTTGCGGTAGGCGGGATTGTGCTGGAACTGGAGCGCGAACAGTTCCAGCGCCAGCGCGGAAAATTCCAAATCCAAAATGTCGCGCGAAGAACGCAAAGGAGGCGCAGGGACTTTTTCTTTTCGGTCTTCGCGGTCTTCGCGCGACGCACTCGAAATTAATTCGCGCAGGCGCGCGGCAAAACTGGAAAGTTCTTGGTTCATGCGGTGTTTGTTCGGGGCTGGTTTTCCGCGACAGCCGGCGGGCAGGATACCAGCCGCGCGCGCCACGGCAAGACGGGATTGCGGGCGGTGATTTCCCGTTGAACGGCAGACGGACGAACCAGCATCTGTCCCCCGTCCAAGGTTGCCAGAAACGGCCATTGACGCCGGCACTGGGCAACCGTCTAAAGCGGGCAGCCCGCTCGTCCATACGGCCCGCACCCGTCTCCGCCCCGCCTCGGTTCTCGTTTCACCCAGCCGAGGCGTCGGTGCCTCAAAACGACTCCCGTTTTGCCTGCCCGCCGTGGCGGCGACCCGCCAAAGGCACTTTTTTCACCTGCCCGACGCGGCGGTTGCCCCAAACGAGTCTCGTTTTGGGTCGCCGACGGCGGGAGCAGGGCGAAAAAAGTCCCGTTACCACCTCCAACCCCACCAAGTTGGTCAAAAAGCGACAGTTGCGGCTGGGGCTACCGCTCGACGCGCCAGCATCTTGGACTGCGCCGGCAGAGCGAAGCGGCGACGGCGCTTTCGGGCGGACAAGGTCGTGAATATTTCAACCCGCAGCGTGCGTGCGAAAGCGGGGTGGCGCTGCGCTTGCCACCGCAGTCCAAAACCGGTGGCCGTCCGCAAGAACTTCGCGGTTCCATTTTCCATTCTCCGCAGTTCAAATATCCACTAACTGAAACAAACCATGAAAGCTGACTACATCCAACAAAACGGTTCTTCGCTGTTTTCGGTGGAACCGGGTGGATTGGGAACTGGCTTTTGCCCGGCTCTGAAGGAGCCATGGAAATTAGCCGGGGGCAAGCTGCCAGCGCCGCCCCCGGAACGACCACCTCTCGGAGTCCGCCCCGGCGGGGCGGTGGAAGGCTGGGGAACATCCCGTTCCGGCGTCCTTTCAGGACGCTGACGACTCGGAGGCCGTTACCGGGGGCGGCGACCGCCGGGGCGGTCTTGCCCCCGGCTAATTTCCGCAGTCCCGCCGGGAGACCAGTGTTGCATTGGCAGTCTCGATGCAAAATACCATAGCAAAATACCATAAATACATTGAAAAAAAAGGGTATTTAGCGTTTTATGTTTACCTGCGTTCAATCCGCCAAAATCATCCTCAATGGGGTATAAAAAGTCATTTCTGGCAACCGATGGCAACTAAACAGAGTGGACCAAACTTGGGATTGCGGCCTGAAAGCCTACGCGGTAAGGCGACGGCGAATACAACATCTGGCGCAGCCTGCGCAAATGTTTTGACTACAAAACCGCCGTCTGCACCGCGTTCGTGGAAACGAGGTCGTCCACCTCATTGAGGACTTTGTCGTGCAAGGCGGCGTCTCTACCGACTTCGTCAAGTGGCGCGAGGACGACAGATGCTGTATGCCATGAGCACTTGTTCTAGTTGAGTAAAATCCGAAAGACCACGGCAAAATTGTTTGGAAGTTGACTGGATTGAGCGATTACCAAAGCTTGATCTGTCTGTCTCCAGTGGATTTTTTCCTGGCTGCCCAGCAATTGAATATTTTGGATGGATGGGTTCAGCCACCCGGCGGATTTGCCGAGCGATTTGATGCTCACGCCGTTTGTTGGCGCGCCAAGCACGATGGCGTAAATCGTCCGGCCGTCTTTGGATTGCGTGAAGCGCACGTCTTCGGCCGTAAACGGCTGGCCTTTGCCCTCGTTGAATCCTTGTGCGCTCAAAGCCGCGCCTGCCGAGGCCGGCCCTTCGCCGAACACTTTCCACGGGCGCGTGCCGAAAATACATTCCTTGTTCACGTCCATCCAGTCGGCGATTCCTTCGACGACTTTGAGTTCCTTCTCGTCAATCGTGCCATCGCCGCGCACCGGAATGTTCAGCAGCAAATTCCCGTTCTTGCTGACTACATTCACGAGCGTCTGGATCACCGTCTTGGCGGACTTGTAGCCGTTGCGATTGTAAAGGCCGCGGTCGTAGTGCCAGTCACCGAGGCAGGTGTCCGTCTGCCACGGCTGGAGTTGAATCTCGTTGGCCGAACCGCGCTCAATGTCCCACACCATGCACTGTTGCTGCTCCGGCGTGAGGATTTTGCCGAACAGCACGCCATCGTCGCCGTGCAACTTCTCGTTCGTGTTGTAAAAGTCTGCGGCAATCTTCAAGCCTGCGTCGCTGATGGGCCAAAGCGGCAGCGCAGTGTCGTCGAAATAAATCAGGTCGGGATGATATTTTTTGATAAGGTCGGCGGTGCGATTGTAGAACTTGTCGCAATAGGCTTGGTCTGGAATGGAAATGCTGTTGCCCCAATTCCATTGGGAATGAATCTTGCCGGGATTCCGGTAATCCTTCGTCGGCGCATGATTTTGCGCATACAAATCCTGCGGATTGAGGCCGTCCCACCACTTGCCCACACCATCGGCTTTCGTCAGCTTGCCGTCGTAATCCTGCGCCGGCTCATACCAACTCCACGCGTGCGCGGCGTGAACGCTAACACCGAACTTTAATCCATTGTCGCGCGCCGCTTTCGCCCAGCCGCCGATTAAATCTTTCTTCGGTCCGATGGCAACCGAGTTCCACGGTTGATAGGTGGAATCCCACAAATCAAAATTGTCGTGGTGATTGGCGAGCGCGAAGAAGTATTGCGCCCCGGCGCGCTTGTAGAGTTCCACCAATTTTTCTGGATCCCAATTCTCCGCCTTCCATTCATGAATCACATCCTTGAAACCAAACTCCAGCGGCGAGCCGTAGTGGTTGGTGTGAAATTGAAACTGCCAGCCACCGGTCTGATACATTCCGCGCGCATACCAGTCGCCGGCTTCCGGCTGGCATTGCGGTCCCCAATGCGCCCAGATGCCAAACTTGGCGTCGCGGAACCACTCCGGCACTTGGTATTGCTTGAGCGAGTCCCACGTTGGCGCAAATTTGCCGGACACCATCGGCTCGGCCACTTTTGTCGCGCTGACTTGCAGCAACACGCAGCCATGCGGCGGCAGTTCGGCGGTAAAATTTGTCTGCGCGCTCAACATCTTGTGCGTCCACAAATCGCGGACGTTTGGCGGAACGATAAAACCATGATCCTGCCATGAAACGTTCGCTGCCAATGGCTTCGCCGTTCGGTTGAAAATGCCGACGGCCAACGCGCCGCTGGCGAGGTGTCTTGTCCAAATTTCCGGCGAACTGCCGGCCGCAGTCACTCGTCGGGCGGGCTGGCCGAGCGGGTCTTGGTTAATGTCAATCACTTCATCGTTGTTGAGCAGCGCGAGCGTGGCCGGGTCGAGATCGGTCAGGTTCGCGCCCAGCATCAGCGGCGATGGCGCGAGCGCCCAGAGCGACATGAGCGTGCGTTGTTCGTCATGCGTGAAACGGGTCTGATGCTCTTTGGAATTCGTCCAGCAGCGGATGCTGAGGTGGCCAAATGGAATCATATCCGCGTCTGGCCAATGTCCTGGCACGCCTGCGCCCTGCCAGCGCGCGACCAGGTCAAATTGATGATTTAATTTTTTCCACTCGTCCCAAAAATCGCCGGAGATGCGCCAGAGGTTTGCGTTGGTGCGAATATGTTCGGCGAAACGAAAATCTGTTTCACCGGGCGAGGTGCTGAAAACAATCTGTCGCCCGCACTTGTCAATCGCCTTACGGATCATCTCAATTTCGCCTGCGTTGTAGGGCACCGAAAGGTCGTCCACCTTGATGTAGTCCAGCCCCCACGCAGCATAAAGCCGGAACATGGAGTCATACCACGCCTGGCCCGCCTCGTTGTCGCGCACGCCAAACATGTCCGGACACCAGCCGCAAATGCTTTTCGGGTTCGCGGCATCGGCGGCGGTAAACCCGCTGCCTTCAATCGGCATCTTTGCCCTGACGGCCTGACGCGGGATGCCGCGCATCATGTGAAAACCGAATTTCAAATTCATTGCGTGAATCTCATCCACGAGCGGCTTAAAGCCTTTGCCGCCGATGGCCGAGGGAAACCGGTTCGTTGCTGGCAGCATCCGCCCGAATTCGTCAGCAAACAATTTTGCGCCGCTGCGTTCTTTGGTCAGGTTCTTGTCGTCGTAGGTGGTCACGGAATCATACCAGCGAAAATCAATGACCACATAATTCCAGCCGTGCGCGAGCAGATGCTTCTTTAAGTAGCGGGCATTGGCGAGCGTCTCCGCCTCGGTCACGCTGTCGCCAAAGGCATCGTAACTGTTCCAGCCCATTGGCGGCGTCATCGCAGTTCGGTTGCCGGTCACGAGTGTGAATTTGGTCTCTGCCTGGCCGGTGGAATTTTTGGCGAACACGGAGAACGCATATTCACCTGCCGTCTTGAGCGATCCACTGATCAAGCCCGTCTTCGGATCAAGCGTCAGGCCCCGGGGCAAATCTTTCGCCGCGTAACGTATTGGTTGTTCGCCGCCAGCGGCAACTGAAAATACCAGTGGCGCGCCCGGCTCAATCTCGCGCCATTGCATCGAGTAATTTGCCGCGCCCGAGGCAGCCGAGGTCGCGTTGGTGATGGCGACGACGTTCATGCCATTGGCCTGCCAACGATAAAAGACGGGAACGCCCGTCGTCACCTCGACAAAACTTTGCGGCGCGGCAGGTGCCGGTTCAGCGGTGTCCACCGGCGGGCCGAGCCGGGCTGCGAATGGGGTGATGCCCAAATCGCTGACGACCGCCGTGGTGGTTTTGCCGACATCATGCGACGACGTGGCGATGCCCAGATACATCACGGCGTTGGTGAACGCGCCATCACCTTCCTTTCCACCGTCGAATTGGTAGATCGGCGTCCAGTTCGTTCCGTTGTCGCTCATGAAATCAGCAAAAACATTGCCATGACGCACGAGGCGCACCCAAGAATTGCTGCCGAACGCCGGAATGACCGTGCCGTTGTCGAAGGCGTTGTCGTCGGCCCGCGTCCGGTAAATGGTCTGCGACATGTTGTTGGCATTCACCGGCACCATCACGTGGCGGCTGCCGGCGGTGAGCGCATCGCGCACCATCAATCCGCTGCGGGCGAATCCGCCGCCGTCGGCGTCTTCCACGGAAAGCACGCGCAGCCGGTAGTCAAAATCGTTCGTCACCGTCAAATAGTTGAAAACGAAATGATCTGCGCCGTTCCAAATGTCCGCGCCACCGGCGACAATGGTTGCCCGGCTGCCATCACTGGCGAACGAATGCGGCTGGCCGGTGTTGAAGTCGTGAGTTTGCAGGGTAATGCCATTGAGACGAGATGGCGGGGCGGTTTGGGCGTGCAAGCCAAGTGGCAACAATACAGCCAGCAGCGGGGCTAACGTGGATTTCATCGGGTGCATAAATTCTAATGAGCGAACGAAGCGCGGCCAGTTAAATGTCACCATTCTTCAAATGGGTTGCCAGTTCGGCACTGGCAAAAAACTTTTCCGATTCGGCGTGAAGAACCAGAAGCTCTTCAACACGGGTGCGCCGGTTTGAATTGCCTGCGCAGGCTTGATCTAGAAACGCGCCGCGCTTCGCGGGATCAGCCAGTATTACGGCTTCATAAAACAAATCCATCTCCTGCTCGTTCAAATCAGACATTGTTTTCATTTCACACGCTTTCTTTTGTTTCCGAGTTTTTCAAATGAAATCATCTGGCAAGCCCTTCATTATTTCAAAAATACCCTGTAGAACATGGTGCCATTCGTGGGCAACACGACCAGTGGCGAGGCCGCAGCGGACGCACGCGACCACGGGCCGGTCAAGTTCGAGGACTGAAGCAGCGTGCCTTGCGGCCAGGTCAGGTTCAAGTTCAGCCCCGTTCGCTGGCAGCCCACTTGCACGGAATCGAGCTGGCTGCCGTTGGCGAAGAGCGACTGGATTTGCGCCGACGTCAGCGCGGAGTTGAAAACGGCCATTTCATCGAGGATGCCGTTGAAGGCGCGGGCGGATGAATTGAAAGCATCCGTGCCGATGGTTCCGGGGCTGCTGAAGGATTGGTTCACGTGCGTGAAGTTGTTCGTGGCCGTCTGCAGGCCGCCGCTGTTGGCGAGATAAAGGATTGCCCGTGACGGCTCGATTGCGAGCGCAACGAATGACCATTGATTCGCGGGCGGCGTGAGGCCGGAAGTCCAGTTCCAGGTGTTTTGATCATTGTTCCAAGTGTAGCCCAACATGCCGGCGTTGGAACCGAAGGAGCCACCGTAACCCAGGCCGGCGACCGTGCCGCCGCTGCGGCAAAAAAGCAGCGCGGAATAATCCGCCTGACTGCCGGTCGGATAAATCCACGCGGTGACGGTCACGGTGTTCGTGTTCAAATTCAGCGCGGGAATGTTAATCCATGAGTTTGCCGTGCCGTTTGCAAATTGCGCCGCTGTGTTCGTCATTTCAAAGCCAATAAAATCAGGCGGACGCGGTCCGGCAGCACCCAACCCCACCGCGCCGGCATTCGTGCCGTTGCGACTTCCGATGGCATCATATAGTAACGCGCTATTTGTCTCGTTTAACCGCCACCAAACATACGGATTCGCAGCGAGCAACGCGGTTTGATACGCCGTGCTTGTCGTGGCATAGGTCGGCTTGGCGCTGGCCTCGGTGGAAGGCGACGTTTCACCACCGAACACGGGGTTGATTGCGGTGATGGTGTAGAAATAGGTCTGGCCGTTGACGACGTTCGTGTCGGCAAACGTGTTTGCGACCAGGCCGGACACAAACGCGGACTCGCCGCCGCTGGTTGTGCCGCGATAAAGATTGAACGACGTGCTGCCCGCCGCCGCCGTCCATGAAATGTTCACCACGCCGTCGCCCGCAACGGCGACGAAGCCAGTCGGCGTGCCGCGTGAAACAACAATCTTGTCAAAGTTCGGCGCGAGATTGGTCGGGTTGCTGAACGCAAGCGTGTTTTCGCCCGCGTTGAGTCGTTGATACGTTGGAACAACGGATGGCGTCGTGTCACCGCCGGTCGCGGGGAAGTTTAGATTGGTGACGGCACCGCCATTCACGCTTAATTGCGCCGTCCGCGTCGTGGCACCGGCGTAGTAAATGTCCAGTTCGTAAAGCCCGTTCGATGGCGCGGTGACTTTGTTGAACTGGAGCGTGTTCGCCGCGCCATTGCCGACGCCGGTGACATAGGCGGTCGCCGAAAAGCTGGAAGCGTGCGGAACGAAATAGACATTGCCGGAATAACCATTGTAACCGGATTCCGCTTCGTAAGTGCGCGGCCGATTCCAGTCAAACGTGCCGGTGATTTTCAGCAGCACCGAGCCGTGCGCGGGAATGTTCGTCGCGGTATAACTGCCAGTAAAATTTCCCAAGTTCGCATGCGCCCATAAATCGCGCACGCTGGCCGACGAACCGGCGACCAGTCCAAGGTCTGTCCAATTGACCGTCATGTTTGCCGCCGAACTGGAGCGGTTCAGCAGCAGCACGGCGTATTGGCCGGAAACAAAACTGCCGAGCGGCTTGGCATAAACATTGTTCGCCACCGCTGTGCCGACCGCGCCGAGCGCATCTTGATCCACGGCGATGGCTTCGGTGTTGGTCATCGTGGCCAGACTCGCGGCGCTCAACGGCGGCGGGTAATTGCCGCCGGTCATGCGCACGTCCGTGCCGATCATCAGCGGCGCGCCGAGGATGCACCACATGTTGAAATGGGTGCGGCCTTCGAGATCGCTGATGCCGTTCATGCCGGTGCAAAACATGTCGGGATCGCTCCAGCGGCCGGGAGCCTGCGCATACCAGTCCGCCTGCGCGACGTCGAATTCGCGAAGGATGTCGCTCCACGCGACTGAGCCGCCGGAATAGTCGAGGCTGATGTCCTGGCTGACGCGATACGCGTTGGCGATGCGCGTGCCGAATTTCACGGCGTCGGTCTGCGGGCAGGAAAGGCTGACGACAATGGGGCGGTTCGAGGCGTTGTTGGCGATGGCATAAGCGGCGGCGTAAAAATCGCCCGGACCGTGGTCGTCAATTTTCACGAAGTCCCAGCCCCACGCGGCGAATTGATTCGCGTCCTGCTGGTAATACCCAAAACTGCCGATCTGGGAATTGGTGATGGCATATCCGAGCGCGCCGATGTCCGTATAACCGCCCATCAACAGCCCCTTGGAATGGACGTAATCCGAAACGTATTTCATGCCGTGCGGCCAGTAGGTGGAACTGGGAATCAAATTACCATTGGCATCGCGGCTGCCGCGTCCGGGCGTGGCAATCCAGGTGCAATCAATGACGACGTATTTGTAGCCGGCGGCGGCCAGGCCGTTCGTCACCAGCGCGTCGGCGGTGGCGAGGATGAGGCTTTCCGATGGGCCGGGCTTGCCATTGACCACGAACCAGGAATTCCAGCCCATTGGCGGCACGAGCGCATTGCTGGCGTTGTTGATTTGCGGCATCGGCCACGTTGTCTGCCAGACGGTTTCGTTCGCCAAATCAGACGGTGCGCCAGTTTGCGGGCCGGATTCGATGAGCACGCTGTTGAACGTGGCGATATTCGTCAGCGCGTTGTTGTGCGCGGGGACGCACAGCCCGGCGAGCGCGTTGGTGTTAAGGGAAATGGTTTGCGACGAACCGACCGTCGTCCAACTCGTGCCACCGGTGCTGTAACTGGCGGTGACGACGTTATTAGAACGCGAGAGCCGCACCCACACCGGTGCGGTGACACCGGCAGGTCCGGCCAACGACGTAGCCGCGCCGGAGCTTAAGCGGTAACGAAAGGTGATGCCGTTGCCGGGCGTGATTGAGATGGATGCCTCGGCCGCACCGGCGCTCGCGTCACCACGAATCATAACGCCCGCCTGCGCCCAGGCTTCCAAACCGGATTCCGCCGTGACCTGCGCCATGATCATGCCATCGCCATTCAAACTGTTCGTGCAGAAATAAAACTGGTCGGCGTTGTTCCAAATGTCCGCCCCACCGCCCCGCAGTGTCCAAAAGCCATTCGTGTAACTGCCCGAACCCGTGTAGGCAGGCGAGCCGATGTTGGCGTCGCCCCAGCCGGCGGGCAGGGCGGCGCGGGCCGGACAGCAAAAGAAAACCAGCAGGGCGACAAGAATGGCGGGGAAATATTTCATTAGAGAGGCTTTGATAAAAAACGCCGGCCCGCATAAACAACATGCAGGCCGGCGTCTGCTAAAGGGCGTCGGTCATTGTTGAATCAGCCGGTAGAACTTGGTGGAGCTGTTCGCGGGCGCGGTGACCTTGAACTGGCCGCTGACGGCAGATTGCGCATTGGTGACATTCATCCACGCGGCTGGAGCCAGGTTGGTGGTGACTTGAACCTTGTAGCCAAGGCTGTCCACCGGCCAATTCAACATGGCATTCGCGCCGGAAGAAACAATGTTCAAGTCGGGCGCCGGATTCGCGGTAATGCCAAGGTCGCTTACCGTGGCGGTGGTCGTTGCGCCAGCATTGTGCGAGCAGATAGCGATGCCGAGATAGACGTTGGTCGGGAAATAATCGCTCGATTCGTTTTTGGCGATATTCACCACGAAATTCCAGTCCGTGCCGTTGGTGCTCCAGTAGGTATTGAAGGCGTTGTCCACGCGCTGCAATCGGATCCAGTTGTTGGTGCCGAACCCAACCCCGGTATATTGGAATTGCACATTGGTCTCGTTGTCGATCCCGTTGTTCCGGCGATACAGGACTTCAACAAAGCCATTGCCGCCGTTGTTGCCGTTGGCCACGCAAGGGCCGACGAAGGAAGCTGCGACGTTGTCGCTGGTCATATTATTCGCGTCGCGAGCCATCAGGTAGACACGCGAAAAGGCGTCGCCCGCAGAGGGAATAGATTGAACGTGCAGGCGGTAATCAAATGCGCCAGTGAACTGCGTCGGATAATAGAAGAATGCGAAGTTATCCGAGTCTTGCCATACATCCGAGCCGCCGCCGGTGCCGTAGATTATGTCGCCATCATAAGTCGCCGAAGCGTCCAAGTTTGTGGCGTCACCAAAGGCCATGATCTGCAAGTTGCCCACCGCCGCCGAGCCGAAGGCGTTAGTCACTGCATTGCCGGGGGCGTCCTTGACGCCGGTGATGGTGACATTGGCATAACCGCTGACTGGCGTGCTCAAGTAGAGCGTGACGGATTTTCCATCCGCGCCGAGCACGACGTTCGTGACGGTCGAGCCGGGAACGGTGTAGCGGGCGGTATTCGTGGCCGTGGTCGCATTGAGAAGTTCGTTGAACTGAATCCAAACGGCGTTGCCATCGTAACTGATGACGCGGTTGATAAACGGCGCGTTGGTGTCCGCCGAGACGGTGATGACCGAGTTGGAACTCAACACACTGCTGATGTCGTTATAGACGAGCACGGTGTAAGTGCCGGAATCGGACAAGGTGGCGGAAGCCACGTTGTAGGTCGCATTGGTCGCGCCGGCAATGGTGATGCCGTTGGTGCGCCACTGGTAGTAAACCGGAATGCCGTTCGCCGTGACCGTGAGGCCTTGTGACGAACCTTGCAACCATGTGGCACTGGCGACGGGCTGCGCAGTGATGCTGACCGCCTGATGCGGCGTCGGACCGAAGTCGCTCACGTCGGCCGTGGTGACAGCGCTCGCTCCATGGGCGCAAACGGCGATGCCGAGATAGAGCACGCTGTTCGTGAAGGAATTGTCGCCAGTCGCCGAGCCATCTTTTTGCGTGTCCAACACCCAGTTGACATTATTGCTGCTGTAATACGTGCGGAAGAGGTTGCCCTGACGTTGCAGGCGCACCCATGAATTTGTGCCGTAGCCCGCAGTGGTATAACCGTTGTCCGTAGTTGTTCCGCCGACCGTGTCGCGATAAAGGTGTTGGAACAAGTTGCCGTAATTCCAAACCATGCTGATTTCATGCGCGCCGCCGCTGCCGGTGTCGAGATCGTCGCGCGCCATGATGCCGGCGCGAGTGAACGTGCCACCACCGCCATCGGTGAGCGACTGGACATTCAGGCAATAGTCAAAGTCATTCGTCGCCATCAGATAGGCATAATCGAAAGTATCCGACGTGCCCCAGATGTCTGAACCACCCGCAACGATATTCGCCAGAAAGCCGGTGTAAGTTGCCGAGACCGATTGGAAAGTAGAGAAGTCCGCGAACTGCAAGTTCTGAACAATGTTGGTGGCCTTGCTGTTGTTGATGATGGCGTTACCGGCCAAATCTTTTACGTTGTTCACCGTCACGACGAACTGGCCGAAGATGGCAGAATTCAAAGTGAGCGCCACGGTTTTGCCGTCGCCCGTCAGCAGCGCGCTGGAGACGGTTCCGCCGGTGACAGCGTAGTTGGTCGCGTTGGCAGAACTGGTGGGGTCAAGCAATTCGCTGAACCGAACGCCGACACTGAGGCCGTCGTAGCTGTTCACTGCGCCAAGCGTCGGCGGGTTGGTGTCGTTGGAAACCGTCACGACGGTATTGGAACTTATGACGCTGTTGGCATTGTTATAGACGCGCACCGAATAAGTGCCGGCATCTGAAAACTGCGCGGCGGCGACGCTGTAAGTCGCATTGGTCGCATCGGGAATGTCCACCGTGTTGGTGCGCCATTGGTAATAAACCGGCGCGCCACTGGCCACCACCGTCAGGCTGTTGGCGGTGTTTTGCCGCCAGACGGCTGAAGTCGGCGGTTGCGTGAGGATGGCGGCCGCCACATCCGCGTTGGAAACAACCTGAAAACCCGCGATGCCGCCGTTGTTAATAATTCTCCAGGTAATTGTTTGGGACGATCCCGTGAGATTGGTGAACACCGCGTAGCTGGCCGATGGGTTTGAGCCGTTGGTGCTCGTGGTCTGGATCAACGAGGCATTGCCGCCGCTAATGGCCGCCGAGCCGAGCGTCTTGAAGTCATACTGCTTGGATCCCACCGACACCACGCCGGTGCGGTTGGCGGTGTCAGAAGAGAGATAGACGTAGATCGAATAACTATTGTAGGGAATGGCGTTCAACGTGATGGTCTGCTGGCTGCCGGAGTCCAGATAGCCGTTGAGCAGATGTTTGTTGTAGGTGCCGTCCGTATCAATAGCAGGTGTGGAACCTTGGATCTTCCAGTTCCCGGTCGTGCTGGGATTGAATCCCAACGTGGTCGTTGCGCCGGTGCTGTCAATCAGATTGGTTTTGGAGGAGGCGGAAGCAAAACCCTGGAGATAGGAATCGTTCCAATAAGGAACCGAAACCACGCCGGCATACTGACTCGCGCCGGAAAAAGTGCCGAAATAATCGTAGTTCCAACTGATGGCGGTTTGCGCCGAAGCGGATTGCAAAGCCAGCAGGCCAACTGTGGCAGCTGCCGACATCCAGAGTTTTATATGTTTCATTGAGGGTATGGTTTGTTGTTTTGGGCTGTATGGTTTGTTGTTTTGGGCTGTAACGTGCGGAAATATCATTTCAAATTTGAATCCGTAAGCGGAGATTCGTCGTAGTTGTAACCAGGCCCACTGCCATTGGTATATTGATTTAGATTGTTGAACAGGGCGAACTGGGTGTGGCCATCCACAAACAGCAGGTTCATCCCCTTGCCATGCGCGCTATCCATCTGGGGCTGGCCTGGAACTTTGTCGGTGTTGAAAGTAACGGTGCTGCCGCTGGCCATACATCCTTCAAGGATCTTGTTCACTGGAATTTTCACCTCGGGCACCTTGTGTTTGGCATTGTAAAACGCATAATAATAGGCGTAGGTGCTGGGAAACGGGATGTCATTGGCAGTGTAGCCGCCGCCACTGCCGGGAAATCTTGTCGCCAAATCAAAGTTCCACCCCTTCTCATACCGGTCGGCTGGACAGCGAAAAAAAGCGCGGTTGTTGGTGCTGACATAAGTGTTCTGCAGCTTGAGCAGGTCAACCAACGGCATCCCCCACCACCCCTTGCCTGAATAGGGGAAAACCTCCTGATTGTCCCCGACATACATGGTCATGAGCAAACCGACCTGCTTCAAGTTGGATACGCAACTGATCCCTTGGGCTTTTCGTTTGGCTTTGGCCAGCGCTGGCAGCAGCATCGCCGCCAGGATGGCAATGATCGCGATGACCACCAGCAGCTCGATCAGGGTAAAACCCCTCTTTGAGCCAACTGCTGAACAATTCTTGATTAATATTTTTTCCCTGTAATTCATAACAACAAATACGCATTCAAAATATCGGTGTCCTGCGGCCTGGAACTCAAACCCAACAAATCCGCCCTGCCGCCGGTGACCCATAGCCCGGCGATATCCAATTCACAATAGCCGGCAGACTCAACCTCTGTCATTCCGGCCATTTGTTTATGCGAAAGCACCGGCGAAAACACCACCGGAACCTCCGTTCCGGCGTGCTTGATGATGATGATGTATTTCGATCTGACACGTTTTCTTGCGGACGTAGTCTTTGTCTTTGGTGGCACCGTGTTCATTTTGGAATTGCCCAGTTCCTCACATTGAATTCTATAGATTTCAAAACCGTCCACACATATATGAAGCGGGGTGCCAGAACCCAAACCGGCACCCCGCCAACCACTTTGCTGAAGCCACCCATGTAACCGCAGCAAAAACCTGCCGACTTTGAGAAATACCAGACGAGCGGATCAGCTCTTTTTGAAACGGCGATTCATCAGCAAAACACCAAATCCGCCCATGACCGCCAAGGCCATTGAGCTAGGCTCCGGCACGGCCACGATTTGGAAACCGTTGATACCGCCCCAACTGGGATTGTTCTCGAAGATTGTTTGGCTGCTGCCGGTCAGACCGGTGAACACGGCATAATCAGCGGTAGGATTTCCGCTCGCGGTATCAGTGGTTTGCAGAAACAAGCCGTTAGCTCCATTTACCGAGGCCGGCCCGACTGTGGAAAAACTATAAGTAGTGGCACCGATGCCAACCGCGCCCGCGCGCCCAGCCACATCAGCGTTGAAATAGACATAAATGTCGTAGGTGCCGTATGAAATGCCGCTAATGGCAATGCTTTCCGCGCCCTGCACATTGAAGTAGCCATTGAGCAACTCCCGGTTATAACTGCCGTCCGCATCCTGTCCAGGATGACTCCCCAATACACTGTATGCTGACCAATACGCTGAACACGTGTAAGACGCTGTCGTTGTCGCCCCCGAATTATCCATCAGATTCGCCACACTGTTGTTCCAATACGGCGTCCCGTTTTGGTAGTAAGAATCATTCCAATTTGGCGAAAGCACCACGCCTGCCTGATTGGAGTTCGGTCCGCCCGTTGGATTGACAGTCGAGTTATTGTCAATATTCACGCTGATGACGCTTTGCGCCTGGGTTGCGGCGGCGGCAACGCCAATAAAGCCTGCAATGGAAAGGGTTTTTGCGAACGAGCTGCTAATTTTCATGATGGTTTTTGTTTTGTTATGGCCGATACGTTTATTTAGCCCATCCAGACGCAACACGACGCAGTTGGCTGCGCGACGACTAGAGTGGCTTACAATAAGTAGTGGCGACCTTCCGATCCAAAAGAGGAAAAATATTTTGAAGTTTATTCAACGCGCAGCCAACCCAGAGAAAACCCATGAAAAGCCTCAAAACAAAGTTTTTTTCATTTAGAGGGTGTTGCGAAAGTTTTTACAACAAACTGCCAATTAGACAGATGAGCCAAATATTGCGCGTGGAGGCATCCTGACACGCCCCCAACCGTGGTGACAGCTTCCGCTGAAGCACCGTGCATTGTTGGATTGAACGCGATCAGCAAGAACCTTCCGCCCCGTTAAAGTCCCGTTTTTGGGGAAAGCCAGCGGTTTTTTGTCGCGTCGGAAAAATCCGTGTCCTTGAGCCATTGTTTTGCGGCAGCGGGATTCCACGCCAGCCACACGACAAAACATTGTTCGACACGCCGCTCGCGTTCGGTGGCATCGGCCATTTTCAGCGCAAGCCGCGCGCCGGCACCGGGATCATATTGACAAACGGCTTCGACGTAATTCCCGATCGCACCTTCGCGCAGCGGGCCGGCGGGGAGTTGTTCAATCCAGTTTGCCGCAGCTTCAGGCGACACCGGCGCGAAGACATTCAAAATCCGCGCGACGCCGCCAACTTGCAACGGTTCCGGGGCTTTGGCAAGCCACGACAACGCCGACTGCGGATTCTGCGTGGCCCAACGTTCGAGCGCCGCCAGGACAGCGCGGTCGCTCAATTCGGGCGGCGCGAGTTTCAGCGCGAATTCAGCGGCGGCGAGCGGATTCACATCCGCCCACGATTCCGCGATGGTTGCCAGCGCAAGTTCCTTGTCCGCCACCGGCAACGTCTCGGCCCATTTGACGGCGTTGGACGCGTCCACCGCCGCCCAGTCGCCGGCGACATTGATCATGAGGGCGTTCCGGGTGTCGCTGGGCGGAAGATTTTGAACCAGCGAAGAAATTCCGGCGGGATCCAAATGCACCCAGATGAAATAAATGTTGTGCCGCGCTCCATCCTTGGGAAATCCTTCCGGCAACTCGTTCACCCATTTGAGCACCGCCTTCACGTCCTGCCGGGTCCACTCCTCAACCAGCATTTGCACGGTCTCGGTGCGCGCGCGTCCGGGTTTCATCTTCAGGGCGGCAGCGGCGACGGCGTGAATGTCTTGCTTGGCATAAAATGGAACCACGCCGCGAAATGATTCCACCTTCATCATGCCTTCGGGCATTTCCGAAATATGCGCGAAGGCTGCCGCCGGGGCCAGCTCCCCCCAGCGCTTGAGCACCGACTCCGTCAGCACCACCCGCTCGCGCAATTCTTTCAGACGACCCGCCGTCTTGACCGCTGCGGGAATTTCAGACACGGACAACGTTTTGCCCAGTTCGTCCAGCGCGGCCAGCCGGCCGTCAATTTTCTTTTCGGCGCAGGCCTTTTCCACTCTGGCCGCGAGGCTCAGGGGCGGACTGTTGGTGTCCGTCCCGGCGGCGGTCGTCAGAAGCAGGACTGGCAGGAGGGTCAGGCAAATGAAACTGCGAGTCACTCGCGAAAGGCCATGCCTTTTGAATTGGTTGAATCCATTAATACAATTCATAATTCGGATTGAAGTTTTGGAAGGTCGTAGCTTCCGCAGAGGAATACAACCGCGTTCAAAATTTGCCCCAGCCAAAAAATTTTGGCGGGGTTGATCTGGCGGCGGGCCTTCCGCGCGGACGGCGGCTTGACGTTCGAGAATTCGGACAAGACAGTTGTTTTCACGGGCGACCTGAAAATGTTTACAACCCGGGTTGGGTTCCCGCTGAAACTGCGCTGCCATTCTTAACTTCCTGAATGGCGCGTTCACGCAAGTCGCCGGCCGGAAAAGATTCCGCCCAGGCCAGCGCCGTCGCCGCGTCGAGCTGCGCCCATTGATACAGCACGCTAATGGCCGCCGCGTTCGGGAATTGTCCCGGCGACATCTGTTCGGAAATCAATCGCACCGCGTCGGCTGGACTAGTCTTCGCCTGATGGGTGTTCAAGATGTCAGCATCCTGTAACCTCACGCTCAAGTCCAATGAAGCCGACTTGCCGCCAACAACCCATTTCCCATCGGCATCAATTTCACAAAAGCCGGCGGCCTTGACTTTTCTCTTTTCCGCCACGTTTGCGTGCAAAAGATAGGATGCGAACACGATCGGAACTTCCATGCCCGCGTGTTCGATGATGATGTATTTCGATTTCACAATCTTCCTTTTGAGATCATCCGGAGATCGTCGCCATATCATTTATAGGCATCGGGCATTTCAAATTTCATGAGTTTCCATGCCTGATTTTTCCCTCTTCATCTTTGCTTTGAGTCTCAGTTGTGGCGGAGAGGTGCGCGCGGCAACGGAAGATCCCGTTGCCGCGCTGGGTTTAGTCTGTTGCTCTTAACTCAAGGTGCTTGCAGCGACCACTGTTGGTTGTTCCCACCCGTCCATTGCCAGAGTTGAACGACCGCGCCGTCAGCCGTCGAGACGCCGTTCACGTCCAGGCACGAGCCGGTCGCACTGTTCGGCGTGATCCGGTAGTATCCACTGTCGGTTCCAGAGAACGTGAAGGTCTGATTGGCACCGCCATTGTAGTCCCACAACTCCACCTTGCTTCCATTGGCTGTCTGATAGTTGTAGACGTCCAAGGCCTTGCCGCTCTGCACGCCGATGATTTTATAGTTGCCGCTGCCCAGACCGGTCACGGTCCACTTCTGGTTGGCCCCGCCGCCATAGCTCCACTGGATGATCTGCGTGCCATTTGCGGTCCCGTTGTTGTAGGCATCCAGCGCCTTGCCGCTATGGCGGGCAATGAGCTTATAAGTGCCGTTCGCAATGGTTCCGCCGCCACCACCACTGCCGCAGGTGCCGCCGACGCTGTTGAAGCCAGACCACGAATAGGTCTTCCCGGAAACCGTTATGTTGCCGGATGAACCCAGGCCATAAGCCGAGAGATTGTTCCCTTGTGTGGCGGTCTGCCCATTGACCTTTTCCAGCGTGCCACTCAGCGTGAAGGTGAGGGTGTTGTAACCACCGTTGCCGTTGATAGTCCCGCCGATCGTTGGCGCCCCGTTAATACTGACCGTGTCATTGCCTGTGCTCAGCCAGATATTTCCCTGGGGGATATCGCCGGAATCAGTGAAATTGCAGTTGCCATTCCAGTGTGAAAGATCGACACCCAACGGCGCATTCAGAGTGCCGCTGTTGTTGACGGTCAGCGTGCCGGCGGTGCCGGTAGAGCCGTGGAACGCCATCAGGGCGGAACCATTGTTGTGGGTGATCGTGCCTGAATTACTGACGTTGCAGGCGTCACCCGCGTTATCCGTTTCCACACCGGCACCCCAGCCGCCACTGCTGCCCGCAGTGACGTTAATGGTGCCCGTATTGTTGAAGTTAAGGGTGCCGCGAGAATTAGCGGCGTAAATCCCTTTGGCCGTAGTCCCGGAGGCAGAGACATAGCCGTAATTATTGAGGGTGCAGGCACCGCCGCCGGCGAACAGCATGATGCCGATGCCATACGAGCCGGCACTGGCAGTGGCCGAGCCAGAGTTCTCGCAGTAGATCGGCGCCCCTGAAGCGCCGTCAAACGAGTAACAATCCAAGGCCGCAGCGTATTGGGACGCGGAGGCCGAGGCCGTTCCCCGGTTATACAAATTAACCGGGCCATAATAGTCGGAGCAATTGATGCCTCCGGCATAGTAGTTGGCGGTGGCACTGGCAGTGCAGCCGGAATTATTGTTCACCGTCGCCCCGCCATAGAGGCTATATTGATAAATACCCGCTGACGCCCCGTCATGGTTCTGCACCTGTCCATCGCATGTGCCGTTGTTGTTGATCGTGAGGTTGAGGCCACCGGAACTCCCGTAGAACGAACAGGCTAACAAGCCCGCCGCATAACACACGCCGCTGCCCGAAGCAATTCCCTGCTGCGTGCCGCTGAGGTTAATAGTCGCTGAGTTGCCGCCCCAATATAGCGCGCCAACACTAAAATAGTCGGTGCCCGACATGGCGTTACCGCCAACGTAGGTGTCCCAACCGAATGTTGCGCTCGAGTTCGGCAACGAGCCGGACGAGTAGGCGCTCCCCGAACTGGAGAAGGTTCCGTTACCGGTCCACAGGGTGCCGCCGTAGAAATGTCCGGAGCAATTATTCCACGAACCGGGCGCGTCGGAAAAGCTGGCGTCCGCCCGTTGCAGACCCAGCGAAAGAACCGCCAAGCCGATGAACGCGCCCATGCCGGTTATCCCGCCGTGTGAGCCAAGCCAGCGTTTCTGGCGGAGGGGTTGGTTTGATTTTGGTGTTTTCATTTGGTTTTTGCGCTGCTTTCTTTTTTGCTTTTGCGAGCGCTCAGAAGCGGGGCAGACCCGAAGGTCTGCCCCGATAGTAACACTCGTTTTTAGGTTCAAGGCGCTTGGAAGGACCATTGCTGGTTGTTGCCGCCCGTCCATTGCCAGAGTTGAACGACCGCACCGTCAGCCGTCGAGTAGCCGTTCACGTCCAGGCACGAGCCGGTCGCGCTGTTCGGCGTGATCCGATAGTTACCGCTGTCGGTTCCAGAGAACTTGAAGGTCTGGTTGGAGCCGCCAGAGTAATCCCACAGTTGGACCTTCGTGCCGTTGCCAGTGCCCCAGTTGTTGATGTCAATGGCCTTGCCGCTATGCACGCCGATGATCTTGTAATTACCACCTCCGGTGTCGGTCACCGTCCACTTCTGATTGGCCCCGCTAGTGTAGCTCCATTGCTGGATTTGCGTGCCGTTGGCGGTGCCGTATCCATTGGCATCCATCGCCTTGCCGCTGTGCCGGGCGATGAGTTTGTAGGTGCCGTTGCCTAGGCCCGAGCTGTTCTGACCCCAGTTCGCCGAGAATGAGTTAACGGTGAACTGCTGCCAGCCGCTGGTGTATGTTACTTCAACGCCAAAGCACAAGTGATGCAGCGTGCTATTGTGCAATAATCCCCTGTTGGAAGCCCAAATAAAATACGCCATGATATCCTCGGAACCGCTGGACTGCTGGTTGGCAGGGGTGAAGATAAGGACGTTATTGGCACCGTTGTTTGCCTGTGAAACGGATTTGATAAGTTTGCCGCCAATAGTAACGTTGGCAGATATCTCAGTGCCCCACCCATGGTTTCCTCCATCATCAAACCACCCCTCCTGAATCATCAGCTCGTCTTGATTGTTGGCAGTCCATACGTCGTAAAAGAAGCTCCACCAAGGATTATTGGGGGCGCTAAAGTTGAAGCTGGAATTGCAGTAATAGCTGCTGCTAATAGGAACGTCCACGTCCGATTGCGTGCTGGCGTAATTTTTTGTGCCGCCGCCCGTCCAGCTTCCAGCGCAGGCAAAGTTGCCGGCATTGTTGGCGTAAAGTTCGGCGTAGGAACTCGATCCCCACTCATCCGCGTAAACCGTCCAGTTGCCGAAGTTAAAGGTGGCCCATTGGCCTGAAGCGGTGTAGTTCCAAGCATGGGCGCTGGTCACGAAGCCGACGACCAAGGCCGCCAGAACTGACAATTTCATATTTAGTTTCACAAACATATTCTTTTGGGTTTTTTTGTTGGTTTCAGTTGCATTGAGGGCACTTTTTCAGAAAGTGCGGCAACGGAAAAACTCCGCTGCCGCACTTATAGTCAGGGGACAATTTGCATTAGGGTGCCTGAAACGACCACTGCTGATTGTTGCCGCCCGTCCATTGCCAGAGTTGGACTTTCGCGCCACCCGCCGTGGAGACCCCATCCACGTCCAGGCATGACCCGGTCGCGCAATTCGGCGTGATCCGGTAGTTACCGCTGTCGGTCGCGGTGAACTTGAATTGCTGACTGGAGCCATTCCAGTAATCCCAGAGCTGCACCTTGGTTCCATTTGCAGATGCTAATGCGTTTATATCTACAGATTTTCCGCTCTGCACGCCGATGATCTTAGAATACCCGCTGCCAGTGTCAGTCACAGTCCACTTTTGACCGGCACCACCCCAGTAAGTCCATTGCTGAATTTGCGTGCCGTTGCCGGTTCCTTGACTATAGGCATCCATCGCCAGGCCACTATGGCGGGCAATGAGTTTATAGGTGCCATTGGAGGGACCGCTGCTGCTGCTGCCGGTGCTGGCATCAATCCAGCCGTTGATGTAACACCAGCCATTGCCTTGAACCACCTCGAAGCCGGCCTCCACAACATCCAGATACATGCCGATGTTGAAACGACCGTCGCCGCTCCGGTTGTTATGCAGCCATTGGTAGAACGTCTTCAAGTCAATGTTCATGTTGCCACTGGTGGGCAGGCTGTTTACCGGCCAGACCACCGAGCCGTCGGGAACAAACGTATAAACATAGTAACCGGCGGAACTGTTATAGCCTTCCCAGATGTCCCAGGACGTATTGTTGGCATACAGGACGTTGTAGCCGGTGCAGTTGCCGATCGGAAAGGAATTGTGTCCGGCCCAAACCATGACTTCCACTTGGGGCGAGGACTTGGCGTTGTCCCAGCGCAGGAAAGTGTCATAGGCGAAATCCCCCTGCATGCCGGATCCGCCGGAATTATAGGAGAATTGGCAGGGAATGCTGCCCAGTTGCGATACTTGCGCCGGGAACAGGTTGTCACCGGTCGGACTCCAGCCATAATGCCAGCCGCGACAAATCGCGGGGTAACCATAGAGATTTGCGCTGCCGAAGTTGAACCCAATGCTCTCCTCGGGATAGCTGCCGGTGCCGAAAGAAGCGCCGATGCTGTTGTTGGGGTCGTTGAAGTTATTATTCCAGGCCCAGCACGGGCCGTAGGTTTTATAGGCTCCGGCCTGGACCGTGCAGGCAAACCCGGCCAGCAAAAGCATGGTCGCCGCCGGTTTGATGAATTTGTTTCTTATGCTCATGTTTTATTTAGTTGGTGTTGTGGTTACTGGGTTTTGAAGGTTCACTTCAAATTGTTTTGGCGTTTGCCGATTCAGTTCGTGGTTAAATTGCCCGCTGAAGTCGCGCTGACATTCTTTACCTCATTGATGGCGCGGTCACGCAAGTCGCCAGCCGGAAAAGATTCCGCCCAGGCCAGCGCGGCTTTCGCGTCCTGCTGCGCCCATTGATAGACCACGGTCACGGCCGCCTCGTTCTGGACCGACCCCGGCGACATCTGTTCGGCAACCAGCCGGGCCGCTTCGACCGGATCGGTTTTCGATTCAGCGAAGGCAATGTGCTGGAGCAAAAGATCCCGTTGCTCGCCATCCGGCTTGGCCAAGGCCCAGGCAGTGGCGGACTTGAGGTCCTGTTCGGCCCAGATCTGCGCCACCGTGCCCAAAAGATATTGCGCCGCATTGTTGGTGCCTTCGCCCAGGCAATTCTCGGCCAGTTTGACGGCTGCCACCGCGTTGGTTTGCGCCAGTTGCGGACAGACGATTTCCGCGATGGCGACGCGTTGTGTGCTGTCCGGCGCGTTCTGTAGCCAGGCCAATGCGTCAGATGGATAATTCCTGGCCCATTCACGGTTCTGATCCAAATCCTGTGAATTAATGGGACTTCCCAAATTGACGGAAGCCAAGTCCGCGCTGGGTTGGCGAATTTCGGGCTTGGGCTGGGACGCTTCAGCCCCAACCTCGCGCGACGATTCGCTCAACGGCGTTGGCTGAGTGACCATTTCCGCAACAGGAATGGAGTCTGAAGCCGTTTGGCTTGGAGGAATCGCCATCTGCGGATTGGAGGAATAGTGCCCCAGCAGCCAACCTTCCAAGATTCCCACCAGCAGACATGCTGACAAGGTAAACCATATGCGATTTGTTCTCATTGGTGGCGGGGAAGGACGCACGGCAACGGAAAGGCCAATGGCATCTCCTGAAACTGGGAACGTAATCTGTTGGATATCTGCATACAAAATCAATCATTTCAGCCCGGAACAATGAACGGTTTTCATTGGGGGTATTAGTGATATTTATTGGGTGTTCAATTAGTAGTGGCGACGTTCCGATCCAAAAAAGGAAAAATATTTTAAGGTTTTTTTCACGGGGAAATAATTCCTCCGTTGACTATCTTCGGCTTTCGCTGTTCATTTGTTGGTGACCCAAGAGCCAACTGATTTTTAAGCCATGTCCAGCAACCCCAGTGACGAAATAACCCGAATCCTTCAGGCGGCGGATCACGGAAATGGCGGCGCTTCAGACGCGCTGCTGCCGCTGGTTTATGAGGAACTGCGCCGGCTGGCGGCGGCGCGCATGGCGCAGGAAGCCGCCGGTCAAACCCTGCAGGCCACGGCGCTGGTGCATGAAGCGTGGCTGCGATTGTTCGAGGGCAAAAATCAAAACTGGCAGAGTCGTGGCCACTTCTTTGGCGCGGCGGCGGAAGCGATGCGGCGAATTCTCATCGAGCGGGCGCGGCGCAAAATGCGGCTCAAACATGGCGGCGGCCAGATCGCCATCAACATCGAGGGCATTGACATCGCCGAGACGCAGCCGGACGAGCAGATTCTGCTCATTGATGAAGCACTGGAACGCCTCCGCGCCCACGATCCGGAATGGGCCCGCATCGTCACGCTGAAATTTTACGGCGGCCTGACGGACAAGGAAGTCGCCGAGACGCTTCAGGTCACCGACCGCACCGTGCGCAACAAATGGCGCTTCGCCCGCGCCTGGCTGCTGGAGGACATCCGGGAACAAGCCCGCTCAAAATGATGACGCGTGTCACACACGCTTCCGCTTTTCCGCCGCGACGACGCATATATTATTAACCGCAAGCCATGCCTGACTTCACCGACAAGGAAGAATCGCTGTTCACGGCGGCGCTGGAAATTTTCCAGCCTGACGAGCGCGAGACTTTTTTGAACCGGGCCTGCGCGGACAACCCCGCGTTGCTTGACCGTGTCAAACGCCTGCTCGACGCCGATGCCCAAAGTGAACACGTTTTCGCCGGGTGCATTGCCAGCACCGGCCACCTGCAAGATAACCAGCCATCTCAACCCGCCCAGCCGGAATCGGATGAGAAACTTGGTGGGGAACTTTCCGACGAAGAGCGCCGGCACGCGCGCATCGCCCGCTACAAATTGTTGCAACGGCTCGGCGAAGGTGGTTGCGGGGTGGTTTACATGGCCGAACAGGAAGAACCCGTTCGCCGCCGCGTCGCGGTGAAAGTCATCAAGCTCGGCATGGACACCAAGAATGTCATCGCCCGTTTCGAGGCCGAGCGGCAGGCGCTGGCNNCGTCATGGAACTGGTGCGCGGCGTCCGCATCACCGAGTTTTGCGACCAGCGACAGTTCGACATCCGGCAGCGGCTCGACCTGTTCATCCAAATCTGCCACGCCATCCAGCACGCCCATCAAAAAGGCATCATCCACCGCGACATCAAGCCTTCCAACATCCTTGTCACATTGCATGATGGTGTGCCCGTGCCGAAGGTGATTGATTTCGGCATCGCCAAGGCGACCGAAGGCCGCCTGACCGACAACACGCTGTTCACCGCCTACGATCAATTTGTCGGCACACCGGCTTACATGAGTCCCGAACAAGCTGAGTTGAGCGGGCTGGACATTGATACCCGCAGCGACATTTACAGTCTCGGCGTGCTGCTTTACGAATTGCTGACCGGGCGAACGCCGTTTGATTCTACGGAACTCATCCAGTCTGGCTTGGACAACATGCGCCGCACCTTGCGCGAGGAAGACCCGCATCGCCCGTCCACGCGGTTGAACACGATCTTCGGTGACGAACTGACCGCCACGGCGACGCATCGCCACGTCGAACCGACCAAACTCAAATCGCTGCTGCACGGCGATCTGGACTGGATCGTGATGAAGGCGCTGGAAAAAGACCGGACGCGCCGTTACGCCACGGCCAACGGTTTGGCCGCCGACATTGACCGTTATTTGAACAACGAACCGGTGGTCGCCCGCCCGCCGAGCCAACTCTATCGTTTTCAAAAACTGGTCCGCCGCAATCAAGGCGTCTTCACCGGCATCGCCGCCGTGGCGCTGGCACTGATATTGGGTCTGGGAGCAGCCACTTTTTTTTATCTGCGCGAAAAAGAATTGCGCCACCAGACGGAAAAACGGGAGAAGATCACGCAAGCCACACTCTTGGTCAGTCAGGGCGAATATGCCGGGGCCGATGAAATCGTCGGCCGCCTTCAAATCACCGATCCCGGCCTGGAAAGCGCCGCCGTGCTCCGCGCGCTCGGCGAATGGAATGCGTTGAATCAGCAATGGCCCAAAGCCGTCGCCCGGCTGGCCGTGCTCCAGCAAGTCAACGGCCTGGACAAACCGGATGTCGCGTCGCTCGACGCATTGCGTTACGGCGCGGCTTTGCTGGCGAAAGGGGATTGGGCCGCTTACGACCAAAATTGCGATTCATTTCTGGCGCGGTTTTCGCAAACGGAACGTCCGCTGATTGCGGAACGGGTTTTGGCCGCCAATTTGTTGCGGTCAGACCGCGGGCAAACCAACACGGTGCTGAAACATCTGGCTGACCTTGTCCTGCCCAAGACGCCGGTCAGCATCCGCGTTCAGCCGCTGTCCGACAGCTCGCTGGGTTACGCCATGTTTAATATTTTCACCAACGACATCCAGGCGAAGTTGGGCGTCGCCGATTTTGAAACCGCGCGGTCGTATTCCATTTCCAACGCCGGAAACGCGCTCATCATCAATGCCGGCGGCTCAGACATCTATGAAACGAACGACAGTTTTCTTTTCGCCCATCTGACCGTCACCAACGACTTTGACTATCGGCTCCGGGTGCAATCGGTGACGGACGCGGACAGTGACCGGGACCGAACCCGCCAACACTATTCGCGGGCCGGCCTGATGGCGCGCGATTCATTGACCGATCATTCGAGCCACCAGATCACTGTCGCGGTTAATTCCGGCAACACGTTTCAAAACTTGCTTCGCACCACGCGCGGCGGGGACACGTCGGATAACAATTCGCTCTGGCCGGCGAACGGCTCCAATTCCTGGGTGCGACTGCAACGCATTGGCGCCATCTTCTACACTTACAGCAGCGGCGACGGCAATGACTGGACGCCGTTGTTTCAATTGAACACCACCGGCGATCCCGACGGTCCGTTTGCCAATCCGATTCATCTGGGCATCGCCGTTTGCGCGCACAGTTTTGCTTCAAACACCACGGCCGTCGTGAGTGATTTGAGCGTCACGCCGACGGTGCCCATCAATCGCACCATTCCGCTGGCGCTGCTTGAATATCGCCGCGGCCATTACGACAAGGCCATCGAATGGTGCCGTCGCTGCCTAGGCGGCTATCCCAACTACAGCGCGGCCCGCGTCGCCGCCGCGCATGCGATCCTGGCAATGTCGTTGGGCGCGCAACGCCAAACCGGCGAGGCCCGCAGTGAATGGCAGCAGGCCAGCCTGCTGA
>PLYV01000093.1 GCA_003151855.1 Limisphaerales bacterium
GGGTTCGGGTGAACCGAATCCCGCCGTTTTCTTTTTTTCGCCATTCCTCAGCCATGTCTGCCAACATCAAAGAAGATCACATCGAAGTCGAAGGCCGCATCACCACGGTGCTGCCCGGCACCATGTTCCNNTGCGGCAAGATGCGCAAACGCTGGGTGCGCCTCACCGCCGGCGACCGCGTGAAGATGGAGATGTCGCCCTACGATTTGGACAAGGCGCGCATCACCTGGCGGCTGCATTGATCCCCGGAATTTTTTTGGAAATATTTTCCGAAGGAGATTGACCTTGTCCCCAAGGTGGCGGATGCTTGCTAATAGTTAATAGTTCAATCAATAATGATTCCGCCGCCCACCCTGCACGCCCGCACCAAGGCCTTTGCCAAGGACACTCCTTGGAAAAGCTGGTGGTGCATCCTTTCCACCACGTTTTTGATGGTCGCGTTCATGGCGCTGACGCTGCCCGGCTGGCCCCTTGCGTTCCGAATTTTTTGCAGCATCTTGTCCGGTCTTTTGGTTATCCGGCTCTTCGTGATTTATCACGACCAGCAGCATCACGCCATTCTGCCCAAATCCAAAACTGCTGAACTTTATATGCGACTGTTCGGCATCTGGGTGCTTTGCCCCAGCAGCATCTGGCGCAGCTCGCACGATTATCACCACGCGCACAACTCCAAGCTCCGCAGCGCCCACATCGGCTCCTATCCGGTGATGACGAAGGACAACTACCGCACCACTCCGCGCGGCGAACGGTTCAAATACCTCCTGATGCGCCACCCGCTCACGATTTTGTTTGGCTACGTCTTCGTTTTCTTTTTGGGCATGGTCATTTACCCGATGTCCCGCGACCTGCGCAAACATTATGACTGCCTGCTGGCACTGCTGCTGCACCTCGCGCTGGCCGCCACCATCGTCGCCGTGTTCGGCTGGCTGGCACTGGCGCTCACGCTCATCATCCCGCTGTTCATCGCCTGCGCGCTGGGTTCATATTTGTTTTACGCACAGCACAATTTTCCCGGCGTCACCTTCAAGGATAAGGGCGGCTGGACGCATGAAGGCGCGGCACTCGAATCCTCCAGCTACCTGCGGACGAACCCGCTGATGGCGTGGTTCACCGGCAACATCGGCTACCATCACATCCATCACCTGAACCACCGCATCCCGTTCTACCGGCTGCCGGAAATCTACCGCGCCATTCCCGAACTCCAATCTGCCAAGACCACCACGCTTTCGCCGCTGGAAATCTTCCGCTGCCTTCGCCTCAAGGTTTGGTGTGTGGAAACGCAGCGGATGGTCGGCGTGCGCGGACTCTGACCGTGCTGGCTGCGCGCGCGATTTTTTCCGTTTTTTCTTTTCGCCGGCGCGGGACGAAATAAATTGCCTCCATGCCCGGAGCGTTGTCCGCCAGCCTCGACCTGCTGTATCCCCCGCTCTGCCAGCTTTGCCACACACGCCGTGCGGAACCGCGCGCGGGACTCGTCTGTGGCCAATGCTGGTCGCAGGTGCGCTTCATCCGTCCGCCTTTCTGCGCCCGCTGCGGCCTGCCATTCGTCGGCGAATTCACCACCGAATTTGTCTGCACCAATTGCCAAGACCTGACGCTGCATTTTTCCTCGGCGCGCTCGGCGGTGGTGGCGAAAACGGTCGTGCTGGAAGCGATTCACCGGTTCAAATATTCCGGCGCGCGGTGGTTTGAATATTTCCTCGCCGACCTGCTCGTGCGCGAGGCCGCGCCCAGATTGCGGGAAGAAAAATGGGATTGCCTCGCGCCCGTGCCGCTGCATCCGGTGAAATTACGCGAACGGGAATTCAACCAGGCCGAGCAACTCGCGGCGCACTTGAGCCGCGCCGCGGGAATCCCCTTGGATGCAAAAATTCTCCGCCGCCGGCATGCGACGGCCACGCAGACGCTGCTCACGCGCGAGCAGCGCGCGGCGAACATGAAAAACGCCTTCGCCGTTAAACCGGGCGCGCGGGTGGACGGAAAAAGAATCGTGGTGGTGGACGACGTTTTCACCACCGGCGCGACGACGAACGCCTGCGCGGCGGCACTGCGAGCGGCGGGCGCGGCGGAGGTGGGTGTCTGGACAGTTGCGCGCGGGCTGTGAGTTTTGTAGTATCAGTCGTTCATGGATACCACTTCGTTTCTGAAGAAGACGATTGACGGCGTAACGACGGTTGAGCCGGCCTTGACGCCGCCATCGGCGGACTCGCCGTTGAATACCTTTGCCAAAAAACCGAAGCTGGGCGCGAGCAAGACCAAAAAGAAGGAGATTCCCGAAGGTTTGTGGACGAAATGCCCGTCGTGCGCCTCGATGATTTTCGACAAGGAACTGGACGAAAACCTCCAGGTCTGCCCCAAGTGCGACCACCATTTTCCCATCGGCTCGCGGGAACGCATCCATTCACTCGTCGAGACCTGCTCGTTCGAGGAGATGGACGCGGACATGACGAGTGTGGACGTGTTGAAATTTGCCAGTTACAGGAGCAAGCTTGACCGCGACCGCAAGGCCACGATGCTCAAGGACGCCGTGGTCACGGGCATCGGCAAGATCGGCGCGCACAAGGTGGCGCTCGGCGTGATGGATTTCCGTTTCATGGGCGGCTCGATGGGTTCGGTTGTGGGCGAGAAGCTCACGCGGCTCATCGAACGCGGCACGGAAGGTCATTGGCCAGTCATTATCATTTCCACCAGCGGCGGCGCGCGCATGCAGGAAGGCGTTTTCAGCCTGATGCAGATGGCCAAAACCTCCGCCGCGCTCGCCGTGCATGGGCAACAGCGGCTGCCCTACATCAGCTATCTCACGAACAACAGCTACGGCGGCGTGATGGCGAGCTTTGCGGCGCTGGGCGATTTGAACATCGCCGAGCCGTGCGCGATGATCGGCTTCGCCGGCCCGCGTGTCATCAAGGACACGACGCACTCGGATCTGCCGCCCGGCTTCCAGACGGCGGAATTTTTGCTGGAACACGGCATGATTGACGCCATCGTGCCGCGCAAACAGGCCAAGGAAAAGCTCATCGATTTTCTGGATTACTTTGCCGCCGGTAAAAAACATCTGCCGGCATAATCAAATAGTTTTTCCCCAAGCCGCTGTGGTAGTCACCTAATTTGAAATCGTTGGTGGGCATTTTTGATTGCCTTACTTTTTGTTTTTCTTTCCATCCGCGACGATGCTGACACGCACGGCGGTTAGCGCGGACACCACTGGCGGGATTTCCAGAACGGTTACAAAGCGTTCGCCTTCGTCGTTCCTGCCTTCACAGTGCGACCATGCGTAGGCGCGCTTGGCTTTTGGGTGGTTGTGAAGATCGAAAACCTCTACCTCGCCCTGCCAGACGGTCTGGCCGCGAAAGACTTCGTGGACGGGAACGGTTTCGCGCCAAGTCGCGCCGCAGTTGTGCAACTGCGACACGGTGACTTGGACGCGAGCAATGTAATCGGATTTATTCACCACAGCGTTTAACGAGTTCTTCCACCGTCCATGCGCTGCTTTCGATGCCGGCGGCCTGTGCCGGCGTCATCCGCAAAGACTTGTGGGTTTTGCAAAAGTTGTAATAAGCGAAATTCAAAGCCACCGCAGCCTCAAAGTTTTCAAACTTCTTGCTGAAAGCGTTCGTGAGCCGAGTCAGGCGGCGGCAGTGCATCCGCAGCGTGTGGTTCTGCTTTTCAATGTGAGACGTGCAAATGCGGTTCACTTCCGGCATACCGCTGATGACGTTCTTTTCAACCTTAATCACTTCGGCAGGGCTATACCGAATGGCGGCGGGCTGCGCCGCATTACCGAGCGGGGTAACGGAGTAGGTTTTTACCACCTGCCCATAATCCACTTCCGAGCCAAAGGCGCGCTCGGTGGCGTCCTGATACGTTGAAAGCGCGTCCGAACTGATTTGAACTCGGTTTGTCAGGCGTCCGGCCAAATCGTCCATAAACATCTTGGTGTGGTAGGAATCGCGCTTGCCGACGACGAAAGACGGAATCAGCTTGGTATCCGCGTCCAGCGCGATAAACGTCCAGACATCGCCATACGCTCCGGCGCGGTTGGCATTCTTGCGCTTCGCGCCGATGAATCCCCAAATTTCGTCCACTTGGATTTGTTTGCAGGACAGGCCGCGCATTTTCTCGTCCTGAATCTTGGCGCAAGCCTGTCCGATACGCACCGCAAGGCGCATGATGGTGTCAGGATGAATGCCGGTGATTCTGGCAATCGAAGCCATGCTGCTGCCTTCCGCCAGCATGGAAACCACTTGCACCTTCTTTTCGGTTTTGAGGATGTTTGCCATATCGTTTTCTTTCTTGCTATTATTGTTAACAGAAACTAGAGTTGAGTCAACATATTTGTTAACAATAATTATGAAAAAGAAAGCTGGCCGCCCAAGTCTCGGAAAAGAAGCCAAAGGCGAGTTGTTCGCCGTGCGGGTCAACACCGCCGAAGCCAAGCAGATTAACGGCGCAATACGCGGGTCGGGACAGGGAAAGCCGGACTGGCTACGGAAAGCGTTGCTTTCCGCTGCGGGGAGTGATAAATCAGCTTCATAATTTTGTGGATGCGACCAGCCTCGGACTGGCAATCTGCGATTGTAAGGAACGCCCGGTTTGCCGATTAACCTACGCACCCATGACGATTTGAAAATTGCACTCATTTTTCAAAATGCAAAAATTATTTTCTGCGGCGGCTGAAAATCCCCAAACATATCAAAAAAAATGCGCCGGCAAAGGAACACACCGCCGCAATATAATTTGACCGCATGATGGCTTCCACGTTTTCATCGCTCACATCCCCCGAATTGCTTTGGATATGGGAATTGCTTGAGTTTGTGAGCATTGTAATCGTTGGGGTCGGGTGCTGGGGTGAGGTTTGGGCCGAACACCATAAGTTTTCAGATCGTCCCAATGACATTCTGCCCAGTGTCCGCGTTAATAAACGGTGGGTTCGAGTTTTCTGGCTAATGGTAGTTTGGGGACTTGCGGCAGAACTGATTGCATTTGGATTCTCATTTCTCGCTTCAAATAGAGAAATTGATGGGTTGAATAAATCAAATCTAGTGCTGCAAGGAAGGGTTTCAGCCAATGAATTAGCTGCAAAAAGATTAGAGATACAACTCGTTGAAACCAAAATACAACTAGCAAACGCGCAGGCAAATCTGATAAGCCTCCAAAATGCTAACTTCCCAATGAATATTGGATTCATACTAGATTTTGCGATGGCGCTAATTGAGTTTCCAGACAGGCCGTTGAATGAGAATCCCAAAGTGCCAATAAAATTACGCACTTTAGCTAATGATAAATCACATAAAACAGCAGATGAATTAACCACAGCCTTCCACATGCTACACGTTTGGCTTGTTGTTGATAGGCATGATATTGGAGAAATTGGGCAGTCTGGAATAATCATAGGGTATAGGCCAGATGACGAATTATCTAAAAAACATGCAGCGCGGCTTATGGAAGCACTCACCTCTAAAAACGTCCCCTCCAAGATGATGACAGATGATATTGATTTGCTATTTAAGGGCATACCGACAAACGGATTGATTGTTGTAGTTTGCAATCGCCCCGATCCATTAAACGAAAAATTGATGTTGGCCGAAGCAAAAAAGCAGTTGATGCAAAACGACCTTTTAGAAACGCAATATAGAAAAATGTGGGATCTTTCGATGAAGAAATTTGTTCCAAACTCAAAAGAATTGCAGGATGCCCAAACTGAATATAACCAATTATCCCAGCATTGTGTAGATTTACAAAAGCAAACAAAGTCGCTTGATGAGCTTGAGGCGCAGATAAAACGTGAAATTGACACGGCTGAATTTGGAACAAATGCAAATAGATTAAAAATTGGGACACTCTTGATTGACCCCAATACTGGTATGCCAGTTGTGCCAGTTGTTGAATGATACTTGCATGACCGAATTTCATACCAAACCATCGGAAGTAAAGGATTTGAAGCCATAAAAATCAAATTAGGTGACTACCGCCGCTGTCTTGCCATTGACAGCGGCTTTTTATTTTCGGAAATTCTGTGCTTCACTTTTACTGATGACCACATGAGCCAGACCATTTCCACCGAATCCCTCTCGCACGAAAGCCGCACGTTCCCGCCGTCGCCCGCCGTCGTGCAGCACGCGCTGCTGAACCGGCAGCAGTTCGACGCGCTCTACGAACGCTCCATCCGTGAACCGGAAAAGTTCTGGCTGGAACAGGCGCAGACGCTGGAATGGTTCAAGCAACCGACCGTCGCCGGCAAATATAACTGGGACACGGCGGCGCGGAAGATCGAGCACACCTATTTCGAGGACGGCCAGTTGAACCTCACCGTCAATTGTCTCGACCGCCACCTCAAGACGCGCGGCAACCAGACCGCGATCATCTGGCAGGGTGAACCGGAAGAGGAGGTGCGCCGCATCACTTACGCGGAACTGCACGCGGACGTGTGCAAGTTCGCCAACGTCCTGAAATCCCTCGGCATCCAGAAGGGCGACCGCGTGGCGATTTACATGCCGATGATTCCCGAAGCCGCCGTGGCCATGCTCGGCTGCGCGCGCATCGGCGCGATCCATAACGTCGTGTTTGGCGGCTTCAGTTCTGACTCGCTCGCCGGTCGCATCAACGATTCCGAATGTAAATTGCTCATCACCGCCAACGTCTCCTTGCGCGCCGGCAAACACATTCCGCTCAAGGAACTCGCCGACGCCGCGCTCAAACACACGCCGAGCATCGAACACGTCATCGTCGTCAAGCGCAATGCCGAACCAAGCAACTTCGTCCCCGTCCGCGATGTCTGGTATCACGAACTGATGGCAAAGGCTGCCAGCGAATGCGCGCCGGAGAAAATGAACGCTGAGGATTACCTCTTCATTCTCTACACGAGTGGCTCCACCGGCAAACCAAAGGGCGTCGTCCACAGCACGGCGGGCTATCTGCTCTGGTGCGCCTTGACGCACAAATACGTTTTCGACATCCACGAAGGCGACGTTTATTTCTGCACCGCCGACATCGGCTNNGGCTGGGTCACCGGCCACAGCTACGTCGTCTATGGCCCGCTTTGCAACGGCGGCACCACGCTGATGTTCGAGGGTGTGCCGACCTATCCCGATGCCGGTCGCTTCTGGCAAATCGTCGAGAAGTTCAAGGTGAATTCTTTTTACACCGCGCCCACCGCCATCCGTGCCCTCATCCGGCTCGGCGATGAATGGCCGGCGAAACATGATCTTTCTTCCCTCCGCGTCCTCGGCACCGTCGGCGAACCGATCAATCC
>PLYV01000301.1 GCA_003151855.1 Limisphaerales bacterium
ACCAGTCGGTGAAGGACGTTTTCAAGGTTGTGTCAAACATCGACCGGCGACCGCCGACGAATTTTCCGCCGAACGTGGTGATTCGTTTTGACGTGCAGGAAGAAACTGAACCGGTGATGACACCATGAGCTTGAAGAAAACCTCCCAACGCAGCCACGGCACGATGACGGAGCTGAACATCACGCCACTGCTGGACCTGGTGTTCGTGCTGCTGGTGATCTTCATCATCACGACGCCGCAACTGGTGAACAACCTGGAGATCAACCTGCCGTCGGGCCAGCCGCCCAAGGCAGACCACAAACCGAAGCCGCCGAGCCGCATCGAGGTGAATGCGCAGGGCCAGATCACGCTGGACGCTGCGGTGGTGACGGTGCCGCAGTTGAAGGACAAGCTGGCGCAGCTCAAAGCCAACAACCCCGACTTGGGCGTGGTGGTCAAAGGCGCGGATGAGACCGATTACCAGATCATGGTCAGCGTCATGGACACCCTCCGCCAGCTCGACATAACGAAGATGGGGTTGGCTACGGAGTAACAAGTCGCAATTAAAATATCAAATAGGCAAAGCAGGCGATCAATTAAAAGCCAACTATTTTGAAGTCTGGTCAGTTGCCAGCGGTTGCCGAAAACGACTTTTTACACCCGATTGATGCCATTTTGGGCGGATTGAACGCAGGTGGACATAAAATGCTTAACGCCCTTATTTATCAATATATCTATAAATTTTGCGGCGGTTGTTCGTGGCAAGTCAGGCGTGGCTATGATGTCCCGGATGGGTCGGCCGGATATTAGCCCGGCACAACGTGCCGAGGTGTTTGCGCCCGCCCACCATCCGTCCCTGCCGGGACGGCTTCGGTTGGTGGGTATTACCGGGGACGTTGTCCCTGGCTAATATCCGTTCGTCGCTCCGCGACTTTGGGAAGGCCCGCAGCCTCAACTATCTCTTTTTACACACTCTCAAACGACGAAAAACCTAAAAAAACCGTTTTTTGGCCGCGCAAAACGGAAAACGTCCGCGCAAACTGATTATTCGTCGCGCAAAACGAATTTCGGCCGCGCAAATCACTTTGGGCCGTCACGGGTGGAAGAACTGGCGTCGCAGGACGTCGGCAGGGCGTCGCCACCCGAAAAGCCGGCCTCACTTTGTCGCGGGCAAGATTGTTTGCGAGGGAAGAAGGCGCGCGTTTTGATGCCGCTTGACAGGGCGGGCGGGCATGACAGATTACAGCAGCCGTTATGTTTGCAACCAGTGATCCCAATCTGTTGATCGGCGGCATGGCCACGGGCGGACTGGCCTTGGCGGCGCTCTGGAAGCTGGTGACCTGGATTCGCGACGCGCCGGTCCGGCCCGATCCTTGGGATGGCGAGGTGGAAAACCAGTTGCAGGCGGCACCGGAAATCTGCCCGCATTGTTCGACGCCGCAGCCGCCGACGGCCTGGTTTTGTGAGCATTGCGGCCGCGCGGTCGGGCCTTACAACAACCTGATGCCATATCTTCAGGTTTTTTCCGAAGGCGAAGTTTTCAGAAACGGTGCCAGCGGACAGTTTCGCAGACGGCCGCTGATTTTGGCCGGTTATTTTCTCCTCGGTTTTGGAATGCTGTCATTTCTGGCGCCAATTTATTGGTTCTCGCTCCTGTTGAACCTGCGGTCGCCGGAAACGGCACAAGAAGCTGTTCCGGAAGAAAAAACCCAATGAGCCGGATCACTTCGCCGGGTTCGCCCCCTTGACGCGCAGCTTGATGGCGTAAAGCGATTCGCTCGCGGTGATGAACAGCGTCCGGTGATCCGCGCCGCCGAAGCTCACGTTCGCCGACCACTTTTCCGGCACGTCAATCTGGTCAATCTGTTTCCCCGCCGGGTCGAAGACGGTCACGCCTTGGCCGGTGAGATAGAGATTGCCCTCCGCGTCAATCGTCATGCCGTCCGAGCCGAGCGCGCAGAAAAACGTCTTGTTCGTCAGCGAACCGTCCGCCTGGATGTCGTAACGCCACGTCTGCCCGGCGCGGATGTCCGAGACAAAAAGTTTTTTTCCGTCCGGCGTGCCGGTGATGCCGTTGGGCTTCTTCAAATCGTCCGTGACCGGGCGGAAAGTTTTCCGGTCGGGCGAAAGATAAAAGACCTCCTCGTTCGTCAGCGCCATCATCTGGTGATCCCACCATTTGCGCCGGTAAAACGGGTCGGTGAGAAACATCCCGCCATCGGGCGCAACCCACACGTCGTTCGGGCCGTTCAAATATTTGCCCTGATAATTCGTGGCCAGCACCGTCACGGTCTTGTCCGGCGCGATGGACCACAGCTCGTTCTTCGCGTCGGCGCAGGCGAGGAGGTTGCCGCGCGCGTCGAACATCATGCCGTTGGCGCGGCCGGCGGGCTGGAGAAAGGTGGAAAGTTTTCCGTCCGCGCTCCATTCGAGGATGCGGTCGTCCGGCTGGTCGGTGAAAAAGAGGTTGCCGCGCGCGTCGCACGTCGGGCCTTCGGTGAACTTGAAACCGCCGGCGAGCTTTTCCAGTTTCGCGCCCGGAGCCATCACGCCGGCGTTCGCCAGCGCCACCGCCAGTCCGAGCAGGATTGCGCCCAGAAGAGTTTTCATGCTGGTCGCCAATGTGGCGCGGAAGCCGCCGCGAGCCAATGAAAATCGTGCCTTGTTTTTACGGCGGAATCGGGGAAAATTCCGGTGCGTCGCTTTTTTCATCCATGCAGCCCCGCTCAAAAAAATTCCTGCGCTTCGTGCAAAGCTGGATCATCAACACGCTGGCCGTGTTGGTGACCGTCGTCCTGTTGCCCAACCACATCACCTACCAGAGCTGGAAAGACCTGCTCGTCGCCTCGCTGCTGCTGGGCATCCTCAACGCCTTTGTCCGGCCGATTTTGATGCTCATCGCGCTGCCGCTGCTGATTTTCACGCTCGGCCTGTTCACGCTCGTCATCAACGCCCTGTTGCTGTGCCTGGTGAGCCTGATCATGCGGGATGCCTTTCATGTGGACCGGTTTCTCTACGCCTTCATCGGCGCGCTCATCATCAGCGTCATCTCCGTGGCGCTGAACGTTCTCACCGGCAACGCGCGGGTCTCCGTGCAGCGCCGCCCGCCCGGCCCACCCAATCCGCCCGGCGGCGGCAACGGCCCGGTGATTGACGTGTGATTCTCCGCAGCAGCGGGCGGTAGCTCGCTCATTTATATTTGGAGCCGGCTCACGTCGGTTGCTACTTCAACTGATATGCCGCGCGCAGCGTCGGAATTCCCTGTGCGTTGAAATCCCGTTCAAAGTCCGTGGTGATTTCGGCCAGCGCCACCGGCGTTGCCACTGTTTCATATTCCTTTGCCGCGGCGAAAACCTCGTTCATCTGCTGGAAATAATCTGTATCGTCCGTCCGCAGAAAAACCGTGCCGCCGGGCGCCAGCACGCGGCGGGCGAGCGCGGGGAAACTTTCGCCGATGAGCCGGTGGCGACGGTGCTTCTTCTTCGGCCACGGATCGGGAAAATAAATGTGCAACGCTGCCGCGCTGTGTGGCGGCAGCAGATATTCCAGAAAATACGCCGACTCGATGCGGACGCCGCGCGTGTTCATCAGGCCGAGCCGCCGGCCTTTTTTGTCGAGCTTCTGGACGCGTCCCAGCAGCCGCTCGACGCCGATGAAATTGCGCGCGGGATTCTGCCGCGCGTATTCCGCGAGGAATGACGCGTCGCCGCAGCCCAATTCCACTTCAAGCAGCTGAGGCTGCGGAAACAGCTCCGCGAGCTTCAGCGGTTCGAGAATCGTAGTGAGTTGAACGAGCAGACTGTCCATGATGCGCGCCGATTTTAAGTTCCGCCCGCCGTCATTCAAACAGAAATCGCAAGGTTTCGTGATGGCTTCCCGTTGCCGGCCGGACAAGTTTTTTGCGTGACTCCGAAAGCCATGCGTGCGCCCACCGCCGGCCTTTTGATTTTTTGAGCGGCTTTTTCGCTGCCTGTAACGCAGGTTCCAGCTTTGACGAATCCGGCGGATATCGAACTACTCCAGCGCCGGACTTGGAATTATCCTGTGCAGTGCGTCCGCGACGAGGCGATGGAAGATGGCCAATCAGTGTCAATTGGAACGCCAACAGGCAAATTTCAACGGCTCTGGTGCAGGTAAGGCGTTCACTATTTCTCAACTCCAAAGATGACGGGGCATCGCTGACAATTTTGATACAGACTTCCCGCGCAACGGTTATTGTCTCGTCGAAATCGGAACGCCAGACCCGTTTGCGTTTTTGAGAAAAATCTATTCGACGATGAAGTGAAACCTCTGCAAAGGTGCCGCAAGTAGTGGAACAGACTTCCAGCCTGTCCAGCTTCTATGGGAAAACAGACCAACACGACAGGCAAGAGGCCTGTCCCACTGCCTTTTGCAGATATCTCGAGGTATTCGAGTTTTTTGCCACCTTTAATTTGACCGCCTTACGGATGACGGCGGAAACTCCCTTTTCTGCAATCGTTACAGGGAATTTTTCTGTTTTCATGTTTCTATTACAGTGGAAACATTGACCCACACCATGTTAGTTCTGTGTTAGAACGGTTGCCCCGATTGGAAAAACCTTTGAAAAATGGTCGGGGCGGTGAGATTCGAACTCACGACCTCTTGTACCCGAAACAAGCGCGCTACCAGGCTACGCTACNNCCAGACTACGCTACGCCCCGACATTGAGTTTTTGATTTTGCCAGCTTGGGGTTGAAAAGCAACCAAAAACACCCAAAAATTCAGCGAGTATTGTGTAGTCATCAAAAGCGATTTGACTCAATAAGATTGTTGCCGATGCCGGGGAGAAATGAGTTGGTGAAACCATTCGTCGCTCAAAAAGGGGTGTTACCGAAGCAACAACATCCAAATGAGTGAGATTGCGCGAAAAGCAGTGCTGGATGTCCTGCGGCATGGCTTCGGTTAAATCGGAGCAAGGCCACATTGGCAACATTTGGTTAAGCCATGGCTTGAATCATTCAGGTTTTTTGCTAGATTGTTACTGGTTTTGGCAGGGCGGAGAATCGCTCCGGGCGCAAGTCCGGGGAGGAAAGTCCGAACTCCACAGGGCGCGATGCTGCGTAACCCAGGCTTGTTTGGCTGGGATACACGCAGGCGGCCAGTTGGAAGACTGGCCGACGGACAGTGCCACAGAAAATTAAACCGCCGTTGAGCGCAAGTTCAACGGTAAGGGTGAAAAGGTGCGGTAAAAGCGCACCGCGTGAAGCGCAAGCGACACGGCACGGAAAACCCCATCGGGTGCAAGGCCAAATTGGAAACCGAGGAGCTGCCCGCTCCGCGCCCGCGAAAGCGGACAGGTTTCGGGTATCGGTCGCTCAGACAAATGATTCTCTCCGCCGCAAGGCGCAGACAGAATTCGGCTTACAGCCCTGCCAAAACCACTTCACCCTTTCGCCCAAAGGCAGAAGGATGA
>PLYV01000110.1:0-10608 GCA_003151855.1 Limisphaerales bacterium
CCCTCGCCGACCCCGGCGTGGTGGACGCGCTGGTCAAGGGAAAACAGTAAGTTTTACGACAATTAAAGCCGCACTTGCGCGAGTGCGGCTTTATTTTTTGATTCTGAATAACCGGTGAAAAAAGAGTGACAAGTTTCACTTGAAGGTTTGCTCACAATGGCGATGATTCTCGCTTCATGATTGATTCCGTTTCCGACCCGTTGCACGGCGGCGCTGACGCCGGCGCGGGAGCCGATTTCAAAAAGTCGCGCCGCCCGAAAGGCGACCGTCGCGCGACCGCCGCGCCCACGCTCGACCGCTTGCCACCGCATTCCACCGAGGCGGAGATGGGCGTGCTGGGCTGCGCATTGCTGGAGCCAAACCAGTGCATCGGCGAGTGCATCGAAAAGCTCAAGGACGACGGCAAGTCGGCGTTCTACGACCTGCGCCACCAGACGATTTACGAGACGCTGTCGGAGATGTTCAACGCGCGGACGGCGATTGACCTCATCACGGTGCAGCAGAATCTGAAGGATCGGCAGCTTTTGGAACAGGTCGGCGGCATCGCCTATTTGAGCCAGTTGCAGGACGCGGTGCCGAGTGCGGCGAACCTTTCCTACTACCTCGAAATCGTCCGCGAGAAATATCTTTTGCGGAAACTCATCGCCACCTGCTCCGGCGTGGTGGGCAAAGTCTATGATTACGAGGGCGAGGTCGAGGCGCTGCTGGACGAGGTGGAGAAGGAAATTCTCCGCGTGAACGAATCGCGCGTGCAGAACGGCGTGCAGCCGGTCGGCACGCTGGTGCACGAGGCGATTGCGACGATTGAAAATTATTTCGGCCGCAACGGCCAGCTCGGCGGTCTGGCCACGGGCTTCGCGGATTTGGACAAGATGACAGACGGTTTGCACGGCGGCGAAATGATCATCGTCGCGGCGCGTCCCTCGATGGGCAAAACCTCGCTGGCGATGAACATCGCGGAACACGTCGCGATGGAATTGAAGCTGCCGGTGGGCGTGTTCAGTTTGGAAATGAGCGCGGCGTCGCTCATCCTGCGCATGATGTGTTCGCTGGCGCGGGTGAACCTCCGGCAGATCCGCGAGGGTTTCATGAGCGAGGCGGATTTCCCGAAGCTGACGAACGCGGCAGGACGGTTGTCGGCGTCAAAATTATTCATTGATGACACGGCGGGATTATCCATTTTGCAGCTCCGCGCGCGCGCGCGGCGGATGCACCAGCAGCATGGTATTAAACTGTTTGTGATTGACTATTTGCAGCTTTGCAANNAACCGGCAGCAGGAAATCGCGGACATTTCCAGCGGCATCAAAGCGCTGGCGAAAGAGTTGAACGTGCCGATCATCGTGCTGTCACAGTTGAACCGCGAACTGGAGAAGGACAAAAGCCGGAAACCGCGGTTGAGCGACTTGCGCGAGTCCGGCAGCATCGAGCAGGACGCGGATCTGGTTGGCCTGCTTTACAAGCCGGACGCCGGCGAAGACGAAGACGGCAACGCGGTGGAAAGCGACGGCGTGCCGGTGAATTTCCTGATCGCAAAACAGCGCAACGGCCCGACGGGCGATGTGCACCTGACATTCCTGAAACCATATACACGATTTGAAAGCGCAGCAAAATTTAGCGACGAAGATGTCCCTGGCGGCCAATAAAAAATGAAACCTACCCTCCGTCCTCTCGGCTTATTTTTCATCCTGATGATGGGCACCGCCACCGCCGCGTGGGCGCAGGATGCCGGCGGCAAAATCAGCCGCGTGGACGTGAAGTTCATCGGGCCGGCGGCGGTCAGCGAGGCGCTCATCCGCGACAACATCAAGCTCAAGCCCGGCGGAAATTATCTCGCGGGCAACACGCAGGACGACGTCCACGCGCTTTACGCGACCGGCCAGTTTTACAACATCCGCGTCTCCATTGACCAGGCAAACGATGGCAGCGGCGTGGTGGTCACTTATATCGTGCAGGTCCGTCCGCGCATCACGGACATCCGCATCGAGGGCAACAACAAGCTGACCGATTCCAAGCTCAAGAAAAAAATCACCATCAAGACCGGCGACCCGTTGGACGAGCAGAAGGCGTTCACCGACGTGCAGGAGATGAAGAAGCTGTATGAGAAATACGGCTATTACGACACGACGGTCAAATACGTCCTGAACATTGACGAGGCCACCGGCCACGGCACGGTCATTTACTCGATCAAGGAAAGCCCGAAGGTCAAGATCACGCAGGTGGTTTTCCTCGGCGCAGAAGTTTTTCCGCAGAAGGAATTGCGCAAGGAGGTCAAGACGCGCGCCCACTGGATGTGGTCGTGGATCACGGGCCGGGGATATTTCCAGCAGGAGGAGTTCGACGGCGACAGCGACCGGCTCGTGCAATATTACCACGACCACGGCTATCTCGATTTTGAACTGAAGGACACCAAGCTCGAACATCCGAGCGCGAACACGATGGTCGTGAAGTTCTACGTTTCCGAAGGCCACCAATACAAGGTCGGCAACGTGAAGTTCAGCGGACAGAAAATGTTCGGCGACGACGAAATCAGCAAGGGCATCCGCGCCGCCGAAATTTATCAGGGCGTGAAGGCCAAGCTCGGCACGCACGGTTTGCCGATGGATGTCGGCAGCATTTTCACGCCGGACGGATTGTCCAAGGACACCGAGGCGGTGCAGGATTTCTACGGCAGCAAGGGCTACATCGAAATCGCACAGGGCCAGGCGATCCATGTCCAGACCATCCCGAACATCGAAAAGGGCACGATGGATCTGGATTTCCAGATCGGCGAATGTCAAAAATCCTACGTCCAGAAAATTGAGATCCACGGCAACCTCAAGACCAAGGACAAGGTGCTGCGCCGCGAACTCGCCATCAGCCCCGGCGACGTGTTCAACATGGTGCAGGTCAAGGTCAGCAAGCAGCGCCTCGAAGGTTTGCAATTTTTCGACAAGGTTGACACCCGCCCCGAGGCGACTGAGCCGCCGATTGCCGGGCGCAAAAACCTCGTCGTCAACGTCGAGGAGCAGAACACCGGCAACATGAGCATCGGCGCGGGCTTCAGTTCCGTGGACGCGCTTGTCGGCTACGTCGAGGTGTCGCAGGGGAATTTTGATCTGTTCCACCCGCCCTACTTCACCGGGGCCGGCCAGAAGATCCGCCTGCGCGTGCAGATCGGCACCAAGCGGCAGGACTATGAAGTTTCCTTTGTCGAGCCGTGGTTCCTCAACCGCAAGCTGTCGCTGGGCGTTGACCTTTACCGGCACCAGTTGAGCTACGAAAGCCCGAACAACATTTTCGACGAGACCCGCACCGGCGGGCGCTTGAGCCTCACGCGCGCACTCGGCAGCGACTTCCTCATTGGCAGCGTCAGCTATACCGCCGAGCAGGTCGGCATCAGCCTGAACAGCGACTATCACGATTGGGTAACCATCAGCAGCCCGCCTTTGATGGTTCCGCCCAACGTGCCGCAGGCGATTCTGGATCAGGTCGGCAATAAATTTTATCAGCGCTTCGGCACGTCCCTTGCCTACGACACGCGCAACAGCACGCAATTGCCCAACCACGGCCAGCGCACTGAACTCACTGGCGAATTGAGTGCGGGCGCCCAGGATTACTACAAAATGGAACTCCACACCGCGTGGTATTTCCCCGGCTTGCTTCATGGCCATGTGCTCGAAGTCGTCGGCCGCGCCGGCGTGGCGGACGGCATCTCCGGTGGCGACGTGCCGTTCTACGACCGTTATTATTTGGGCGGACTTTATTCGCTGCGCGGCTTCAAATTCCGCAACATCGCCCCGCGCCAGCCCTACGATGTCACCACGCCCCTTGTTCCCAACGAGCCCATCGGTGGCGATACCTACTGGTTCGGCTCGGCGGAATACAGCGTGCCGATCTTCGAAAAGGAAAACGGCGTGAGCGTCCGCATCGCGGCGTTCTACGACATCGGCGCGGTCGGCGCGCAGTCCTATCAATTCCCGTCCGGCTACGACGACGACTGGGGTCTCGGCATCCGGCTCAACATCCCGCACCTCGGCCCGCTGCGCCTGGACTACGGCATGCCCATCACGCATGATAAATACAATGGCAGCTCCGGCCAGTTCCAGTTCGGCGTCGGCTACACCCGCGAATTTTAAGATGAAAACGCTTTGCCAAAAAATCCTCGGCGGCAGCCTGCTCGCCGCCCTCGCCGTATTGAACCTGCCGGCGCAAAACGTTGCCTCGCTCGGCAACCTGCCGCTCTGGTTTGAAACCGGCGCGCCGGGAAATTTCATCGCGCACGCCAGCGGCGCGGAATTTGCCATCACGCCCGGCGGCGCGGAGTTCGCGCTCACCAAGGCCGGCGGCCAGAGTTCGGATTGCCGGATGCAGTTCCTCGGCGCGAACACCGCCGCCCGCATCACCGGCGAAACCCGGCTCGGCGGCACGGTCAATTATCTCCTCGGCGGCGAATCCGGCCAGTGGCGCACCGGCGTGCCCACCTTCGCGCAGGTGCGGGTGGAAAACGTCTATCCCGGCGTGAACGTCGTTTATTACGGCAGCCAGCAAAAACTGGAATACGATTTCAACCTCGCCGCCGGCGTCAGCCCGTCCGTCATCGCGCTGCGTTTCAACGGTGCGAAAAAAATCTCCACGAACCCGCAGGGCGAACTCGTCGTCACGCTGCGCGACGGCGAAGTCGTCCAACACGCGCCGGTCGCCTATCAAATCGTCGAGGGCGCGCGGCATGAAGTCGCTGCCGGCTACCAGATTGTTGACGCGCACACGGCGGCGTTCACGCTGGGCAGTTACGACCATGCGACGCCGCTGGTGATTGACCCGGTGTTGAGCTACTCCAGTTATTTCGGCGGGAACAACAAGGACACCGCCTGGGCCATCGCGGTGAACCCGACGGATGGTTCCATTTACGTCGCCGGCCAGACTTTTTCCTCGACGTTCAAGACCGGCCACCCGCTTTCCACAACCGGCGTGGTTCGGAAAAAATATCAGGGCGGCAGCCTTTCGGGCGACGCCTTCGTGGCCCGGTTTGACGTGGATGGAACCGGAACCAATTTGATCCTGCATTACGCGACCTATCTCGGCGGCAGCGGCAACGACGCCGCGCTCGGCCTCGCGGTGGACACGAACGGCGACGCCTTCGTGACCGGCTTCACGGACTCGGCGAATTTTCCGACCACCAAGGGTTTGTTCAGCAAAATCAAGGGGCCGATGAATTCCCACACGAAGACCTATGCTGTGGACGCGTTCGTCACAGAGTTGAATACCAACGGCACGGGACTGGTTTATTCCACCTACCTCGGCGGTTCGAGCATGGACGCAGCCTACGGCATCGCGCTGGACGACGCCGGCAACGCCTACGTCGCGGGCTATACCTACTCCACGAATTTTCCAACCACGGCCAAGGCGATCCAAAAACATCTCCGTTGCACGCCCAGCCTCTACTACAACGCCAACGCTTTCGTCGCGGAAATTTCCGCCGGCGGCACCAACCTGAACTATTCCACCTATCTGGGTGGCACCAATTTTGACGTGGCTCGCGGCATCGCCTGCAAAACTAACCGCGTGTTTGTGGTCGGGCGCACCAGCTCCTACAATTTCCCCAACACCAATGCCATCACCGGTTTCACTAATCTCAACAACTCCGGCAAATCGCCGATCTTCGGCCATGGCAACAGCGCTTTCGTCACGGCCTTTGGCAATGCCAACGTGACGAACTTGAATCTGCTTTACTCGACGTTTCTCGGCGGCAGCAATTATGACTCGGCCACCGGCGTCGCCGCCGATGGCAACGGCTCCGCGTATGTCTGCGGCTACACCAGCTCGCGGGATTTTCCAAACACCAACAACATTGCCGGCTTGAGCAACGGCTTTTACACCAACAAAACCTATTCCCTGTTTTACACGAATTTACCGGTCACCAACGCCTTCCTGACCCGGATTGACTATACGAATGGAACCAACGCCGTCATTGGCTATTCGGCGGTGTTCGGCGGCAAAAACATCGACATCGCCAACGGCGTGGCCGTGGATTCGGCCAACAACGCCTATGTCATCGGCACCGCGCGCAGCCTGGATTTCCCGACGAACAACACCGGCGGTTTTCTCGGCAGCAAAGTGAAGACCTGGCCGAACACCAACAGCGCGGACGTCTTCGTCATCGCGTTCACTAACAACTGTTCCGCCGTGCTCTATTCCGGCTGCCTCGGCGGCAAGGGTGATGACTTCGGCAATGCCATCGCCACATATTCTTACTCGACCACCAACAGCACCGCCACCAACAACGTCAGCAGCGTCTATCTCGCCGGCCAGACTTCCTCCGGGAATTTTCCGCTCACCACGAACGCGCTGCAAAGATTCCGCAACAGCACGAACGATATGTTCATCGCCATAATAATTTCAACGGTTTCGCCGAAAACCGATGCAGTTATCAAGACAGTTCCAGCGCTGGTTATCGTGCCGGAAAATATTTCGTTTTCATCCGTTCAAAACAAAGTCGCCGGATCGCAGTCGGCGGCGCAACCCGGCATCAGCTTGAAATGGCAGGCTTCCCTGACGGATTCCAATTACGCCGTGGAAGGCTCCACCGACTTGACCCCCGGCAGTTGGCATACCGTGCCCGCCAGCTTCACCTACAGCGACGGCTGTTATCACGTCACCCTGCCGACGACCAACGGCATGCAGTTCTTCCGCCTAGTCACGACCAACGTCGTCCCGCACAGTCCGTAATGGACTTTTTTTGCTGGCGTCCCGGCGGATTTCTGCTTTTCTGTTCGGCCATGAAAAAATTCTGCCTGACGCTTTTGACCGCCGCCATTTTGGCCACCGCGCTTTCCGCCGGTGCCGCCGACAGCAAGGTGGCCACCGTGGACATGAAAAAACTGTTCAACGGCTACTACAAGACCAAGCTCGCCCAGTCCTCGCTGGAAAGCCGCAAGGCCGAGTTGCGCAAGGAGATCAAAGACATGGCCGACGGCCTCGAAAAAGCGCAGGCCGATTACAAGCAGTTGCTCGACCAGTCCAACGATGCAGCCCTCTCCGCCGACGAGCGCGACAAGCGCAAGCAGTCCGCCGCCGACAAGGCCAAGGAGATCGCCGGTTCCCGCAGCGCCATCGAACAGTTCCAGCGCCAGGCTGAATCCCAGCTCGCCGACCAGAGCCAGCGCATGAGCGGCAACCTCGTCACGGAAATCCAGAAGGCCGTCAGCGACAAGGCCAAGGCCGGCGGCTTCACGGCAGTTTTGAATTCCGCCTCCAACGAGGTCGTGGTCTTCGCCAGCGACACCAATGACCTCACCGCCGGCGTCCTCGCCCAGCTCAACGCCGGCCAGCCGGTGGATGTGATCCCCGCCAGCGGCATGCCGCTGAACATCAGCACGAACCTCCAGTAAATTATTTCAAACCAAAAACGCCGGCGGATTTGTTTCCGCCGGCGTTTCTGCTTGTAAGGCGGTGGGCGCTCGCGCAAAATCTTTTCCGCCAGGGCCTGTGGAGTGTGGACTTACGAACCCCGCCAGGGCCGGAAGGCAGCAACGGCAGTATGCTTTGCAATTGCCGCAGTCACCCTGGCACATTTTTACAAGACGGTCTCTTCGGCTCTGGAAAAAGACGAGCCCTGCCTTCAACCATCATTTTTGCCCAGTTGGTATTCGCGGCGGTGTTGTTTTACAAAAAGCTTTGCAATGATTGCTCTGCATGTAAAACTCAACTCAATCCGTTTTTTGTGTCGCCAAACCCCGACTCAACATGAACCGACTGATTGTAAATCCAAACCGGCCGGACACTTGGGAAATCGAACTCAAAGAAGGCACCAACCATCTGGGCCGCGGTGACGCCACCGACTTCAAGATTGCTGACGACTCAGTTTCTAGTTCGCACTGTCAGGTTGTGGTCGCCGGTAATGACGTCTCAATTCAAGATCTCGGTTCCACCAACGGCACATTTATCAACGGCCAGCCGGTTCAGACCGCCAAACTGCTCCATGGCCAGGCCATCCGTTTGGGCAATGTCGAGATGATGTTTCATACCGAATCACTCGCGCCGGCCACAACGGACACCGCCGCGCCTCGCTTGCGATTTTCAACCTCCAGCCAAACGCCGGCACCGTCTGCGCCCGGCGACGAGACACCGCCGCCGCTGCGGCCGACCTTTGACCTCTCGGTAGCTTCCAAAGTTTGCAAATACCATCCCAAAAACATGGCGCGATGGTTTTGCGGGCAGTGCCAGCGTTCGTTTTGTGATCTTTGCGTGAATTCCCACACCGTCGGCGGCACTTCACAAAAATCATGTCGCACCTGTGCGGTCACTTGTGTGCCCTTGGAATTTGAGCTTGAGGCACCGGCGCAAATCGGTTTTATGGCCGCTTTGCCGGGCGCGTTCATTTACCCATTCCGCGGCACAGGCGTGTTGATCCTGATGTTCAGCACAGTCTTGTTCGCGGGACTGGGCTTCATGAGCGCCGGAATTTTCAGCATTTTGATGAAGATGGCTGCCATCGGTTATCTGTTTTCCTACATGCAGAACATCATCCATGCCACGGCGAATGAAGAAAAGGAAATGCCGGAAATGCCGGGCATGGACGATTTGTTCAGCGGATTTGTCCGGCTGGCGGGCACCGTGGCGATGAGCTTCTGCCTGCCATTGGGGCTTTTGATTGCAAAATTCTGCGGAGTTGAAATTCCCGTTTCGGCCATCATCATCTCGGCCCTGCTTGGCTGCCTGTATTTTCCGATGGCGTTTCTGGCCGTGGCAATGAAAGACAATGTGCTGGCTGCCAACCCGATGATTGTGCTGCCCTCAATTATCCGCGTTCTGGGTCAATATTTTGTCACCGTGATTCTGTTCGCCTCCATTTTCGGAGTTCAACAAATCGGGAACCTGGTTTCGCACGCGGCGGGTTCTGCGGCCTTCACCACCACCAACTCGAAGGTCATGTTCGTTTCGTTCGGCATCCTCTTTGTCTGGAACTTCATCAGCGTTTATCTCCTCACGGTCAACATGCGCATCATGGGGCTGCTTTACGCGACCCAAAAGGAAAAGCTCGCTTGGTATTGAATCCCGTCACGGTTTCAACAAAACGGATTCCAGCACCAAAAAGCCGGACTGGCGGGTCATTTTTTTCCATTTCACCTCCAGCCGGGCAATGCGTTTGTCCAACGCCGGATGGCTTTCAAACGCCTGCGGTATTTGATTGGCATGATTTTCCTTGGACTCGACGGCTTTAAGTTTCCGGAAAATTCCGACCATTCCGCGTGGATCAATGTTTGCCTGCACCAGATAATTCCAGCCAATCTCGTCTGCCTCGGCTTCATATTCTTGGGAAAAACCCTGGATCAGCATGAGCCCCGAACCTTCGCCAAACAAGTTGCCTATTCCGCCGCCACGATTCATGAAAACACCGCAGATGATCAGCGGCCCCGCCGCAGAGATGATTTTCCGCGCGTGATGCTTTTGGGTGATGTGCGCTGATTCGTGCGCAATGACGCCGACGAGTTCGTCATTGTCGGCCAGATTGAGCAGACCAGTGTTCACTACAATGTGCCCGCCCGGCAGCGCATAGGCATTCGGCTGGTCGCTTTGCACGATGTGAAACTTGAAGGTGTTTCCTGCTGGCACCACCTGCATCAAGGGGGCGACGAGTGCCACCAGTTTCGCCACGCGGTTGGAATCTTCCAGCAAAAGCCCACCCGCCTTCAGTTCGGCGATATGTTGTTCAGCAAACTTTTGCTCCCACTCCGGCGGCACTCTGGCCGCAATCGATCGCACCATGAAATGGGTGGCGCACACGACCAGCCAGCTCAACATCACACAGGCCGCCAACACATAGCCGGTTATTCGCAGGCGCCGGATGACTTCCCGACTCGACGCTTGCTGTTCGAGGAGTTTGCGAATCACACCATGCTGCCCGCCGACCCGGAAATTGAGAATGGATTCGTCAGCAGTGTAAACCCGCAATCCCGTCACCTCCGGATCTTTGAAATAAATCCGGCCGCCCGCCTCGTCCAATTCAACCACCAGCCGTTTCAGTGGGATTTCAAGGTTGGTGGTATCCGACCTGAAAAAAAGCGCCTCCGGCTCAATAAAGACCTTGCCTGTCACCACCTCGTGGCCAAGTTCGGGGTGAAACAGTTCGGCATCAAAACCATGCGGCATTCCGTTCAAGCAGGCTTAATTTAGCAACCGGCCAGCGAACCACCAATCGAAATAAACCACCCCTCAAAATGAACCGGAAGGTAGTTAACCGAAGTGTCCGCAGTCGCTCGCATTTTTAATTTTTAATTTTCTGATTATGATTCACAATTCCGGCGTGAGCTATCAGGTCATCGCCCGCAAATACCGCCCGCAGCGTTTTGAAGACGTCGTCGGCCAGGAGCACGTCACCCAGACGCTCGCCAACGCCATCGCCCAGAAGCGCATCGCCCACGCGTATCTTTTCTGCGGCCCGCGCGGCACCGGCANNGGCACCGGCAAGACCACCATCGCCCGCATCTTCGCCAAGGCGCTGAACTGCACCGGCGGGCCGAAGATTGATTTCGACGACAACGACGAGCGCGTGCAGGAGATCACCGATGGCCGCGCGCTGGACGTTTTGGAAATTGACGGCGCCAGCAACAACGGCGTCGAGCAGGTGC
>PLYV01000110.1:10657-11297 GCA_003151855.1 Limisphaerales bacterium
ACGCGCTGCTGAAAACCTTGGAAGAGCCGCCGGCTCATGTGAAGTTCATGTTTGCGACGACCGACCCGGAGAAAGTTTTGCCGACGATCCTCTCGCGCTGCCAGCGGTTTGATTTGCGCCGGATTCCGAGCGCGCTCATCACCAAGCATCTCGCGGAAATCGCCGGCAAGGAAAAAGTCACGATTGACGCCGCCGCCCTGCTCGCCATCGCGCGCGGCGCCGACGGCGGGATGCGCGACGCCGAATNNGAGGCCGACGTGCTCTCGATGTTCGGTCTCGCCGCGCAGAACCAGATTTTGAATTTGAGCCGCGCCGTGCTGGCCGGCGAAATCCAGACCGCGCTCACGCAACTGGACGAACTCGCGCGCGGCGGCAAAGACCTCGGCCGGCTGCTCGGCGACCTGCTGAACCATTTCCGCAACCTGCTGATCTACCAGGTTTCCAAGGGCGATCTGAACCTGCTTGAAGTTTCCGAGGCCGAGGTTTCCGCGCTAAAGGAACAGGCAGCGCTGTCCAACACCGACGCGCTCACGCGGCTGCTCGAAGTGTTTGCCGATGCGGAACTCCGCCTGCGCGATGCCGCGTCTAAAAAAATCCTGCTGGAAATTTCTTTGCTCCGCGCCATCGAGGCGCGCAATGC
>PLYV01000171.1 GCA_003151855.1 Limisphaerales bacterium
AAAACCACCGTGCGGAGCGCGCCGAAATAGTCCGCGAGCTTTTTCACCGGCTGGCCGTCGAGCGTGAGTTTCCGCTCACGCAACGCCCAATACATTTTGATCTCGTGGTCGCCCTGCCCCACCACGTTGCCGCCGACAAAGTAGCCTTTGGCGCCGTGCCGGATCATCTGCGCGCCGCCGACACCGCGAAACGAACGCAGCGTGGCCATGAGATAAATCGCTTCGAGGATGTTGGTCTTGCCCTGCGCGTTGTCGCCGAGCAGCAGGTGGAAGCCGGGCGCAAAATCCACATCCAACCGCGCGTAGTTGCGGAAGTCACGGAGTCGCAGATGGGCCAGATGCACGCGCGGATTTTAGCCACAGATGGGCACAGATGAAACACAGATTCCGACGGCTTCGGGCTTTTGTTTTCGCCGGGCATCGGCTAAAAAGGGTTCATGTATTCGCCGACCGCCGATGAATTTCTGAAACTCGCAACGCAGGGAAATCTCATTCCCGTCGCGCGCCGCATCCTGGCCGACCTGGAAACGCCGCTCTCGGCCTACCGCAAAATCGCGGGCCAGGGCGAATCCTTCCTGTTCGAGTCCGTCGAGGGCGGCGAGCATCTGGGGCGCTACTCCTTCGTCGGCTGCAACCCGCGCGCCGTCATCCGGCAGGACGGCCAGCACGTCCAGGTCATTGAGAACGGCCGCATCGTCGAAAGCGCCGTCGTGGGCAAGGACGTGAAGGACGGCCTCGAAATCGTCGAGCGCATCATGCAGAAATACCGCGCCGTCGCGGTGCCAGGCCTGCCGCGTTTCACCGGCGGGGCGATTGGTTTCATCGGCTACGAATTCATCCATGACGTCGAGCCGTCCGTGCCGCGCCCGCCGCAGGACGAGTTGAAAACGCCGGTGATGTATTTTCTCGTGGCGGACCAGCTCCTGATTTTTGACCGCGTGCAGCAGACGATCACGGTTTTGGTGAACGCGATTCTCGACGACGCGGAAAGCCCCGCCGACGCCTACGAAAACGCCGTGGGCGAAATCGAACGGCTCGTCTCGCTGCTCGAACAACCGAGCGAACACGCCTCGGTTTCGGTGACGGATGAAATTCCGAATGTCGAATTTGTTTCCAACCAGACGAAGGAAAAGTTTTTCGCNNGCGACATCATCCAGGTGGTCGGCTCCCAGCGTTTCTCCGCGCCGGTCACGGCGTCGCCGCTGGACATTTACCGCGCGGTGCGGAACGTGAATCCGTCGCCGTATCTGTTTTTGCTGGAGCTGGACGGATTTTCGCTGGTCGGCGCATCGCCGGAATTGCACGTCCGCTGCGAGGAAGGCAAAGTGGAAATCCGCCCGATCGCCGGCACGCGACGGCGCGGGAAAAATGAAACGGAGGACGCTGCGCTGGAAAAAGAATTGCTCGCCGACCCGAAGGAGCGCGCCGAGCACGTCATGCTNNGCGCGCAACGACATCGGCCGCGTGTGCGATTTCGGCAGCGTGCAGGTGAAAGAGTTGATGTTCATCGAGCGTTACAGCCACGTCATGCACATCGTCTCGCAGGTGGAGGGAAAAATTTCCACCGGCAAGTCGAATTACGATTTGATGCGGGCGACATTTCCCGCCGGCACGGTCAGCGGCGCGCCGAAAATCCGCGCGATGCAGATCATTTCCGAGCTCGAGCAGACCACGCGCGGCACTTACGCGGGCTGCGTCGGCTATTTCTCCTTCAACGGCAATCTCGACACTTGCATCACGATTCGCACCGCCCTCATCAAGGACGGCAAGGCGTTTGTCCAGGCCGGCGGCGGCTGGGTGAACGACTCGACGCCGGAAGGCGAGTATCAGGAGACGATCAACAAGTCCATGGCCATGCGCAAGGCCATCGCGATGGCGGAAGGATTTGGTAAAGCGGATTAACCACAAAATACACGAAATGATTCGGGTATTTCGCGGTTCAAAAATGAAATCCGAACCAACCATGGCCGGCGGCGAAGACGCGATGTGCGAACGGTGCGGCAGTTTCGACGTGATGGAGATTGCCGGCCAGCCGCTTTGCAAAGATTGCATTGCGCTGGCCGGATGTGGCTGTGCGGGTCATGGTGGCGGTGACGCCGAATGACATCCCAAGCGCGAAAAAATTGGTGTTTTTTCACTTTCACGGCTTGCAATTTTTCGTTTCAACGGCAAATTCTGCACCAGTCGAATTCAATACATTCAACCAACTTAACAAGGAGCCATGAGCAACGAAGCCAAACTGGAACTGGATGGAAAAACTTACACCCTGCCCACCCTGGCCGGCAGTGAAAATGAAAAAGCCGTGGACGTGTCGGCACTGCGCGCGAACACCGGCTACATCACGCTGGACGACGGCTATGGAAACACCGGCTCGTGCACCAGCAACATCACGTTCATTGACGGCGACAAAGGCATCCTGCGCTACCGCGGCATCCCGATCGAGGAGCTGGCGGAGAAGTCCAATTTCGTTGAGACCGCCTACCTCATCATCTACGGCGAGCTGCCCAATCGCACGCAACTGAAGAAGTTTTCCGACCTGTTCACGGAGAACCAGTTTCTGCACGAGGACATGAAGTTCCATTTCCAGGGTTTCCCCAGCGGCGCGCACCCGATGGCCATCCTTTCGGCGATGATCAACGCGGCGAGCTGCTTTGACGATGACCTGATGCGCTGGCAGTGGGGCAAGAACAAGATGTTCGACATTTATGTGGCGCGGCTGCTGTCGCAGGTGCGCACCATCGCGGCGTATTCCTACCGCAAATCCAAAGGGCTGCCGCTGATTTATCCCAAGCAGTCCTACAAATACACGGCGAACTTCCTGCACATGATGTTCTCGAGTCCCTATGAAGATTTCGAGCTGAAGCCGGAAGTGGTGAAGGCGCTGGATTTGATTTTCCTGCTGCACGCCGATCACGAGCAGAACTGCTCCACCTCGACCGTGCGCATGGTGGCGTCCTCGCAGGCCAACCTGTTTGCGAGCTGCGCCGCCGGCGTGTGTGCGCTCTGGGGGCCGCTGCACGGTGGCGCGAATCAGGCCGTGTTGGAGATGCTTTCGCAGATCCACAAGGAGGGTGACGACGGCTCGAAATTCATCACGGCGGCCAAGGACAAGAACAGCGGCAAGAAACTTATGGGTTTCGGTCATCGCGTTTACAAGAACCACGACCCGCGCGCCAAAATCATCAAGAA
>PLYV01000198.1 GCA_003151855.1 Limisphaerales bacterium
TCCGCGCCGCCGCCGGTGAGCGAATCCAGGCCGGCGGCTTTCAGTTCAATCAGCGTCTGCTCGACGGATTTTTTCGCGAGCCACGCGAGGTGGAGAATTTCAATCGCCGTGAAGCATTTCAGTTGCAGCTTGGCGTCCAGCACCTTCAACGCCTTCAGCATTTCCGTGTAATAGCTGAACGGCAGCGACGGATGCAGGCCACCGACGATGTGGAGTTCCGTGATGCCCAGCTTGAGCGCCTCGCGCGCCTTCTCGACGATCTGCGGCACGGTCAGCTCGAAACCGTCGGCATCGCGTTTTTTGCGGGCGAAGGAGCAGAACTGGCACGACAGGATGCAGTAGTTGGAGTAGTTGATGTAGCGGTTGACGATGTAGCTGGCGCGGTCGCCGACCTTGCGCTGGCGCACGAAATCGGCGATGGCCCCGAGGGCGTTCAGGTCTTTCGTCTCCAACAAGCGCAGCGCGTCGGCCTCGGAAATGCGTTCGCCGGCGACCACCTTTTCGTAGAGGTCGCGCAGTTCGCTGTGTTGAATGAAAAAATTCATGCTGCCTATTAAAGCACCTTTTGGCCGGCAAGGCAAATTCAGCGCGACCGTCAACTGGCTAAATTAAAAGTTGAAATCAGCCGTGTTCCATCGGAGAATTAGGGCGTGAAAGTTGCCGCCGCCAAAAAGCAGAAAAGCGAAGCCGAATTGCTGGATCACGCCACCAATAACCTGCTCCGTGCCGTCAAACAACGGATTCTGAAACGCGAGGGGCAGGTGGACTACGACAAATTGCGGAAAGAGGGTTACAGCGACCGGTTCATCGCCAAAGTCGAGCAGGCTTGAGCTTCATTCTTTCGCAGCCGCATAAATTCAGCGACGCTGATGTCCAGCAGTGGTGCGGCTTTTCTCGCGTAATCCAACGCATCGGCGTAAATCATTCCTCGCGTCAATTCACGGACGATTTCGCGCGTCGTCATGCCGTCAGCTTTGGCAAATTGAATGGCCGCCGCCAAATCCGTGTAGTGCAAGATTTAGTCGCTCATTACGGTTCCGTTTTGTCCCTGTTCAATGTTGTGAACAAGTCCTAACAACCTCACAAAATTCACAGCTCATTCACACGTCACGCAAAATTATGCACAGTTATTGGTTTTTTTGGGTTTGTGAACCCGCCGATTTTCTGCAACTTTTCGCGGCTCGGATTGTTCAACTTGAACCTTAATGGCATTTAGCCCAGTCAGAAATCTCGTCGCGACGGTCGCGGAAGCGTCACCGGCGCAGTTCGACGATTGGCGCAAGTCGTGGCGCGCGGCGGTGGACGGCGGTTCCGCCGAGCCGCTGCTGACGTTCATCGCGCGCGAACGCGGCGTGGCCGAGGATGTCTTTATCCAGAAGCTCGCCACCGCGCTTGGCTGGCCGTATCTCGATCTGCCGAAGCTCACGGTCGAGAACGAGGTGCGCGGCAAGCTTTCCACCAAGATCGCGTTTCAATATTTCGTCCTGCCGGTGGCCATCAACAACGGCGTCTTGCAGATCGCCGCCAGTGATCCGTTTGACGCGGCGATGCTGAACGCCGTCCGGTTCGACGCAAAAATGCCGGTGAGTTTTGCGCTCTCGACGCGCAGCGAAATCGAGAAGGCGCTGAAAAAATATTACGGTGTCGGCGCGGAAACGCTCGATGAAATGGGCGAGGGCGAGCCGATGGAACTCGAACTGGCCTACGACAAGGAAATCACCGAGGGCGACCAGGAAGCGAGCGTCATCAAGTTCGTGAACCAGATCATCTGGGAAGCATTCAAGGATCGCGCGACCGACATTCACTTTGAGCCGCAGGAAGACGAGTTGCGCATCCGCAACCGCGTGGACGGCATCCTGCACCAGATTCCGCTGCCGCCGACGCTGAAGCGTTTTCAATCGGCCATCATCTCGCGCATCAAGGTGATGAGCGGTATGAACATTTCCGAAAAACGCCTGCCGCAGGACGGCCGCATCAACGTCCGCATCAAGGGCGAGGAAATTGACATCCGCGTTTCCACCGTGCCGACGGTTTATGGCGAAAGCGTTTCGCTTCGCTTGCTGACGCGCGGGAAAATCTTTCTGTCGCTCGACAAGCTGGGCTTTTCCAAGCTGGAAGAAGACGCCATCCGCGACATCATCATCAAGCCGCACGGGATTTTTCTCGTCACCGGCCCGACGGGTTCCGGCAAATCCACTTCGCTTTACGCCTTTCTCTCGGCCATTAACTCGGTTCACAAGCGCATCATCACGATTGAGGAACCGGTCGAATACGAACTCAAGGGCATCAACCAGATCGCCGTGCGTTCGGACATCGGGCTGACGTTCGCGATGGGCTTGCGCCACATTTTGCGGCAAGACCCGAACGTCGTGATGGTCGGCGAAATCCGCGACAGCGAGACGGCGGATATCGCTATCCGCGCGTCGCTGACCGGTCACTTGGTCTTTTCCACGCTGCACACGAACGACGCGCCGAGCGCGTTCACGCGGTTGACGGACATGGGCATCGAGCCGTTTCTCATCGCGTCGTCCGTCGAGGCGGTGCAGGCGCAGCGGCTGGTCCGCACGATTTGTCCGCAGTGCAAGACGGAGCAGAAGGTGGATCACGATTACCTGCGCAAAATCGGTTTTCCTGACGCGGACATCGGCACGGCGAAATTCTGGCACGGTGCCGGCTGCGAAAATTGCCGCCAGCAGGGTTATCAGGGCCGCAAAGGTATTTACGAACTGCTCATTGTCACCGAGGCGCTGCGCCCGCTCATCATGAACCGCGCGCCGGCCACGACCATTGCGCAGCGCGCCATCGAGGCCGGCATGCGCACGCTCCGCACGGACGGCTGGAACAAGGTCAAGGAAGGCACCACGACCATCGAGGAAGTCCTGCGCGTGACGCAGATGGAAGAACACATGGACGCTCTGGCCGGCGGCGAAGACAAAACCCAGTTTATTACACGTTAAAATGAAATTTCAAATTTCAAATTTCAAATTTCAAATCTGAATCATGGCCCGCTGGAACTCCTGCAACATCCTGCACGTCGCCCCGGACGCGAAACACGTCTGGCAGTTTGACGCGAAGGGCGGCGGCTTCGTGCTCGACCGCGAGCAGCGCGTGGCGCACACGGAAAAATTGCCGGCCAAGGGCATCGCGAAACAATGGTCGTCATTGTGGCAGCCGAAATTGAACGTCGCGTGGCTGCCGGCGGAAACGGTTTTTCTCCGCGTCATCGAGCTGCCGGCGAGCAATTTCGAGGAAACGCTGGCGATGGTGGAGTTGCAGCTCGAAAAACTTTCGCCGTTGCCGCTCGCGCAAATCGTCTGGACGATGCACATCGCCGGCGCGCACGTCGCGCCGGCCAGGGGCGACAACGCGCCGGAAAGTTTGCAGACGGTCATCGTGGTCATCGCCGAGCGGGCGGCGGTGGAAGAATTTCTCGGACGATTGGAGAAGGAAGGTTTTCTCGCCGACCGCCTGGAGACGCCGATGCTCGACCAGCTGGCGGCCGTTCCGCAAAACGACGATGGCGTGTGGCTGTTTCCGATGTCGCTGGCCGGCCAGAACGCGGCGCTGGTCGCGTGGCGCACCGGCGGCGTGCTGCGGAATTTGAGCGTCGTCGCGCTGCCGCCCGCCGGCGACCGCGCGCAGGAATTGAAAGACCAGCTCGCGCATCTCGCGTGGGCGGGCGAACTCGAAGGCTGGCTGAACGTGCCGCTGAAATGGCATCTCGTCGCCGACCCGGTGAACGCCGCGGAATGGGAAAATCTTTTGCGCGCGGCGACCGGCGAGCTGGTGGCGGTTTCCGCGCCGCTGACGGCGCAGGAACTGGCGGCGGGCACGGCGCAACGCGCGGCGGCCTCGGAAAAATCCAATTTGCTGCCGGCGGAATTCACCGCGCGGTATCACCAGCAGTTCGTGGACCGGCTGTGGCTGCGCGGCCTCGCCTACGCGGGCGTGGCGTATGCGGTTTTTTTAGTCATTTATTTTTGCGCGGTCAGCGTGCTGAATTTCCGCACGGCCGGCGTGGAATCGCAGGTGTCGGCGCTGGGCGGCAGTTACACGAACGCGCTCCAGCTCAAGGCGCGCTACGAGGTTTTGAAGGAACGGCAGCAGTTGAAATACGCCGCGCTGGACTGCTGGCAGCTGGTGGCGCAGCAGTTGCCGCCGGGCATTTCGATCCAGCGCTTCAGCTTCGCGAACGGCCAGTCGGTCACGCTGGGCGGGCAGGCGGACGACATCAACAAGATCATTGATTTCAACGACGCGATGCGGAAGCTCAAGGTCAACGACCAGCAGGTCTTCAACCCGGTGCCGGACGCCGGCGACCAGCTCACCTACCGCACGACCGGCAACCAGTCGAGCTGGAGCTTCGGCCTGCAATTGCTCCGCGTGGAGGCGGAACCGCAATGAAGAAATATTTTGAACAGTTGCGCCCGATGGAACGCCGCCTCGTCGTCGGCGTGGCGGTGGTGCTGGTGCTGGTGCTGAACGCGGTGTTCATCTGGCCGCACTTCAAGGACTGGGGCGCTTTGCGGCACCGGCTCGACCAGGCGCGGAGCGACCTCGACCGGAACCAGAAGGCGTCCGCACAAATCCCGGCGCTGACGGCGGAGGTGAAAAAATTCGAGAGCGAAGGGCAGTTCGTCGCGCCGGAGGACCAGGGCATCAATTTCATGCGCACCATCCAGCTGCAGTCCGCGCAGAGCGGCGTGCAGCTCCAGAACACCTCGCGCCAGATCACGCACACGAACGACGCATTTTTTGTCGAGCAGATCGAGAACATCAGCGTCCTTGCCACCGAGGAGCAGCTCGTGGATTTCCTCTACAAGCTCGGTTCCGGCGCCTCGATGATCCGCGTGCGCGATTTGGAGCTGCAGCCCGACGCGCCGCGCCAGCGGCTCAATGCCAACATCCGGCTCGTGGCGAGCTTCCAGAAAAATCCGCCCGCCGCGTCCGCCGCCAAAACTTCAACCGCAAAGGCAAAATGAAAACTAAAATTCTCGCATTGGTGCTGGCCGTGTCCGGCTTGGAATTGTGGGCGCAGACGCCATCCATCCCGTCGCCCGGCGGCGGTGTGCCGCGCCGGCCCATGATGCGGTTTGGTGGCACCAACGGCGCCGTCACGCAGCCGCGCTATCCGTTCGCGCCGGCGTATGCGCCGGCCACTGCGCCAACCAATCCGCCGCCGACGCCGTCCGCGCCGCCCGCGCCGCCGGAGGAGACGTTGCCCGCCGGCATGATCAATTTCGAAAGCGCGGACGTGAATCAGGTGCTCAATGTTTACGCCGACTTGGTCGGGCGCACGCTGTTGCGTTCGGCCAGCTTGCCGGCGGGGCAAATTGTCTTGAAGACCAAAACGGCGCTGACCAAGTCTGAGGTTATTCAGGCATTGCAGGCGGTGCTGGCAATCAACGGCGTGGCGGTGGTGAACATTGGCGACAAGTTCGTGAAGGTGCTGCCGGTGGATCAGGCCAATGCCGCCGGCGGGCCGCTGGATAATTCCAGCGCCACCAACCTGCCGAACCTCGGTTCCTACATCACGCACATCGAACAGTTGAAATACGTCAAGCCGAGCGTGATGATCCCGCTCATCACGCCGTTCGCGAAATTGCAGAACGGCCTGACGGCGCTGGACGACAACGGCATCCTCGTGATGCGCGACTTCGCGGAAAACATCAAGCGGATGCTGGAGATGATTGCCAAAATTGACGTGAGCGTGCCGGCGGAATATGTCTCCGAGGTCATTCCGATCCGCTACGCGGAGGCGACGGACATCGCCAGCGCGCTGAACAGCCTCGGCGGCAGCGGCGGCTCCACCGTGAGCTTTGGCAGCAGCAGCGCCACGCCCACCATCAGCGGCATGGGGGGCGGCCGCAGCGGCGGCCTTGGTGCGATGGGCAGCGGCATGGGCAGCGGCATGGGCGGTGGCATGGGCGGCATGAGCGGCGGTTATCAGTCTGGCGGCATGGGCGGCGCGACCGGCGGCTTTGGCAGCCGCACCGGTTTGGGCACGACCGGCGCGTCCAATCCCAACGGCACGCCGACCGCCGGCGGAACTTTTCAGGATCGATTGCGGAACATTGTCCAGCGCGCCACCGGCGGCGGCGCGGGCGGCGCGGCGGGCCAGGGCGACATCCAGGTTTTCGGCCAGACGAAAATCATTGCCGACCAGCGCAGCAATTCGCTCCTCGTGTTCGCCACGCGGCAGGACATGGAGAACATCAAGCATGTCATCAGCCAGCTCGACGTGCTGCTCTCGCAGGTCCTCATCGAGGCCATCATCATGGACGTGACCATCGGCGACAGTTTCAATTTCGGCGTCTCGGTGGCGCAGGAGAAAAAATCGTTTGGCGGTTCTTCCGCCGGCGCGGGCGGCATGAACAACGGCCAGCCGTTTTTCAATTCGCTCACCAACGCCTTCCCGGGATCGCTGCCGTCCGACCACAATTTCAGCTATTTCGGCAACATCGGGCCGACGTGGGACGTGGCCGTGCAGGCGGCGGAAGCTGATTCCCATGCCACCATCATCCAGCGCCCGCGCATCCAGACCTCGCAGGCCAAGCCGGCGCAGTTCTTTGTCGGCGAAACCAAGCCCTACGTCACCAGCACTTACAACAACAGCTACAGCGGCGGCTACGGCGGTTCGTCCTACTCGCAGTTGTCCGTCGGCGTGGAACTGGACGTGACGCCGTTCATCAATCCCGACGGCCTCGTCGTCATGGACATCCAGCAGGAGATTGACGATTTCAACGGCACCACCGCCATTGCCGGCGTGGGCGATGTGCCCAACACCATCAAGCGCACGCTCAACACGGAAATCGCCGTCCGCGACCGCGACACCGTCATCCTCGGCGGCTTTATCAAGTCTGACAAGGCGCACAGCAAATCCGGCGTGCCGGTGTTGCAGGACATTCCGTGGCTCGGCAATCTGTTCTCCAGCCGCACCGACAGCAAGGATCGCAAGGAACTCATCGTCCTCATGCGGCCCACCGTTTTGAAATCACCCGAAATCGCCGCGCAAAACACCATCAAGGAAGCCCGGCGCCTGCCGGGCGTCTCCGCCGCCGCCGCCGAGGAGGCGGCCAGTGATCGCAAGCTCGTCGAAGCTGAACGCCAGAAGGAATTGCGGAGCGCCAAGAACGGGCACGCCGCCGACGGCTTTTTCAACATGAAGATTGAAGGCGACACCAACACGGCCGCCGATTTCGGCACCGCGCCCGACGGTTCCAATGACGCCGCCCGTGCCGAGTTGGAGCAGAAAATGAAGGATCTCGCCACGCCGACTGCGCCCTTGCCGCAATGATCTGCCGGCGTGAGCCGGTCAAAATAATATGGAGTGCGCGGGCATGACCGCGCTTTGGAACTGGGAGACATGTCTCCCAGTCGGAAAGCGGCGACGTGTCGCCGCCCTCCAACCGCCGCCACTTTGCTTCTTGGTTTTGCCCCCGATTTTGTGGTTTAATGTCCGTCGCCATTTTTATGGAAGACACGAATTCACTCATCGAACAGCGCAAGGCCAAGCTCAAATCGCTTGAAGCCAAGGGCATTTTCCCGTTCCAGAACAAGTTCACGCCCGACACCCAATGCAATATCGCCCGCAGTAGCTTTGACTCCGGCGCGCTGCCCGAAGGCCATCGCGTGTCCGTCGCCGGCCGCATCACCGCGCACCGCGACATGGGTAAATCCATGTTCATTGACGTGCGCGACCAGAGCGGACGCATCCAGTGCTACGCGCAGAAAAACGTCCTCGGCGATGAGCAGTTTGCCATTTTTACGCACCTCGACCTCGGCGATTTTGTCGGCGTCACCGGCACGTTGTTCCGCACCAAGACCGGCGAGCCGAGCCTCAAGCTGGAAGCGTTCACCATTCTCGCCAAGTCGCTGCGCCCGCCGCCGGCGAAATGGTATGGCCTCGAAGACACCGAGACGCGCTACCGCCAGCGCTATCTGGATTTGATCGCGAATGAAGAAGTCAGGAAGACCTTCAAATATCGCAGTGAAATTGTGCATGAAATCCGCGCCTTCTTTCACAGTCGTGGTTACATGGAAGTCGAGACGCCCGTGATGCAGGGCATTCCCGGCGGCGCGGCGGCGGCGCCGTTCATCACCAAGCACAACGCGCTGGGCTGCGATTTTTACCTGCGCATCGCGCTGGAGCTTTACCACAAGCGCCTGCTCGTCGGCGGCATAGACAAGCTGTTTGAGATTGGGAAAAACTTCCGCAACGAAGGCCTCTCGCGCCGGCACAATCCCGAGTTCACGATGCTGGAGGCGTATCAGGCGTTCGGCGATTACAACACGATGATGGAAACCGTCGAGTCGCTCATCACCTCGGTGGCGCAGAAAGTTTTTGGGACGCTCGTTATCGAACACAATCAGGACGCGTCCGTGAAGGCCGCGATCCAGCACGCGTTGCAGGAATTGGACGCCGTCTCGACGCACATGACGGGAACCTTGTTGAAATCTGCCACCGGTGACACCGCTGCCGCGTTTGTGAAAAACATCGGCGATGCGCGGGCGGCCCTGAGCGCAGCGCAGGACGAAATCGGGAAAAAACCTGCGGCGGAAATTTCCAAGGCTGCCATCGGCGCCATTCTGGTCGCCATCGGAACAATCGGGTTGCACAAGGTCAATCTGTCTAACGGCAATAAATCCGTGGAAGATGTGCTGGCTTCCGCCGCCGCGCGCTTTGACAGCGCGGTGGCCGCGCTGGAAAAACTGTCCACGCCCAAGGTCATCAATCTGACCGGGCCGTGGAAACGCGCGAAATACAACGACCTCGTCAAGGAAAAGGCCGGCGCGGATTGGTTCACCATTTCCGCCGCCGAACGCCGCCAGCGCGCGCACGACCTGGGCGCGGAAATTGGCAAGGAATTTGAGGATTTTGAAGTCACGAACGCCGTGTTCTCCAAATTCATCGAGCCGACGCTCATCCAGCCCACGTTCGTCACGCATCTGCCCAAGG
>PLYV01000107.1 GCA_003151855.1 Limisphaerales bacterium
TGTCAATCTCCGTGCCCTTGCGGCCGATGACCACGCCGGGACGGGCGGTCAAAATCGTCACGCGGCAACGGTTCGTTGCGCGCTCGATCAAAACCTTCGGCACCGAGGCGCCTTCGAGCTTCTTCTTGAGCAGGTCGCGGATCTGGCGGTCTTCCGTGAGCAGCTTGCTGAAATCTTTTTTGTCGGCATACCACTTCGAGCGCCAGTCTTTGTTGACCGCGACGCGTAAGCCGATTGGATTAGTTTTTTGGCCCATATTATTCGTCGGACAAAGTGATTTTGACGTGGCAGCGGCGCTTCAGGATCGGGCCGGCGGAACCGCGGGCCTTGGGCTGAAACCGCTTGAGCGTCGTGGCCGTGCCGGCAACCGCTTCCTTGATGCGCAGCGTTTCGGGACGGAGCTTGTTGTTGTTTTCCGCATTGGCAATCGCCGACTTGAGCGTCTTGGAAACCACGCGGGCTCCCTTGCGGGGCACGACGGCCAGAATGGCGAGCGCCTGGAGCGCCGGCAAACCCTGAACCTGCCGCACCACCTCGCGCATCTTCTGCGCGGACATCGGGATATTTTTTTGGATCGCGAAAACTTCCATAAACTATTTGGCCTCCGCCTTGGCGGTGTGAGCGCCGTGTTTCTTGAACGTGCGGGTCAGCGCAAATTCACCGAGCTTGTGACCAACCATGTTTTCCGTGACGAACACGGGGCTGAAAATCTTGCCATTGTGGACGTTGAACGTCAGGCCGACAAACTCCGGGGAGATCGTCGAGCGGCGCGACCACGTCTTGATGGGCGTCTTCTGGTTGGTGGTCTTCGCCTTCTGGACTTTGTCCAGCAGGTGAAAATCAGCGAACGGGCCTTTTTTAATCGAGCGTCCCATAAATTATTTCGTCTTGATCGGCAGTCCGTTGCGGCGAACCACGATAAATTTGTTGGAATATTTGTATTTCGGACGGGTCTTGCCACCCTTCGCGACCTTGCCCCACGGCGACATGAGCTGCTGCCAGCCACCACCGCCCTTGGACTTGCCCTGACCGCCGCCGTTCGGATGGTCAACCGGGTTCCGCGCCATACCGCGCGTAATGCCACGATGACCGCGATGACGCGTGCGTCCCGCCTTGCCCAAAATCACATTCTCATGCTCGGTGTTGCCCACCTGACCCATGGTCGCGTAGCAATTTTCGTTGACCTTGCGGATTTCACCGGAAGGCAGACGAATCTGCGCGTAACCTTCGTCTTTGGACATCAAGGTCGCCGCGCCGCCCGCCGAGCGGACGATCTGACCGCCACGACCGGGCGTCAGTTCCAAATTATGAATCGCGCTGCTGACCGGAATCGCCTTGAGCGGAAGGGCATTGCCAATTTCCGGCGGAGCCGTCGGACCGCTGTAAACCTTCTTGCCCACCACTATGCCGACCGGGGCGATGATATAGCGCTTCTCGCCATCCGCGTATTGCAGGAGCGCCAGGCGCGCCGAACGCATCGGATCGTATTCAATCGCCGACACCGTCGCCTCGACGTTGTGCTTGTTGCGCTTGAAATCCACGAGGCGGATTTTCTGCTTGTGACCGCCGCCGATGCCGCGGGCCGTCACGCGGCCATACATATTGCGGCCGCCAGTCTTCTTGCGGATTTCCACAAGCGACTTCTCCGGCTTCGTCTTCGTGATGTCGCTAAAGTCCGCGATCGTGATGTATCGCGTGGACGGCGTTAGCGGTCTAAATGTTTTAACGGGCATAATGACTAAAGTTTTTTTCAGCAACTTTTTGAAGTCAGCGAGCCATCAATCCTGTCCCTGCTGGGAATCAGTTATCGGTTCACAAACAATGCTGTCCTGCCGACCTTTCGGGCGTCGAGGAGCGGTGAAGTTATCAAATGCAAAATTGATTGCAATACTTTTTTCAACTTTTTTTCAGTGGGATGAAAATTTAAGAAGCAAAACGCAGCGCCGGACACGAATTACCACCGATTCAATGAATACGCTGAATTCGTTGATTCGTGAAATTCGCGTCCACCGCTTTACGCCTGTGCGTCTTGCTGTTTCAACCTCCGACATCCGTGGTTATCCGTGTCCATCTGTGGTTAAAATTATTTCTTCCCGCCTCCAGCATTGCCCGCCACGCGCGTTCGGCTAAATTGTGCGCGTGAAATCCAAAGGCACAGTTTACTTGGTGGGCGCGGGACCCGGCGATGCCGGCCTGCTCACGTTGCGCGGCGCGGAACTGCTCCGCCGCGCCGACGTGGTCATCTGCGACGTGCTGGTGAATCCCGAATTGCTCCGGCTGGCGCCGGCGTCCGCCGAAATCATCGCGCGCGGCAACCACAAGCGCGAAGGCGGCCTTTCGCAGGAACAGCTCACGGAACTCATGCTCGCCCGCGCCCGCGCCGGCAAAACTGTCGTGCGCCTCAAGGGCGGCGATCCGTTCATCTTCGGTCGCGGCGGCGAGGAAGCCGAGGCGCTCGTGGTGGAAAAAATTCCTTTTGAAGTCGTGCCCGGCGTTTCGTCCGTCGTGGCGGCGGCGAATTACGCGGGCATTCCCCTCACCCACCGCGCGCATTGCTCGAGCTTCACCGTGTTCACCGGCCATAGCGATTCGGCGGATGCGCCCACCGCGCTGCGCTATGAACAGATCGCCAAAATCCCCGGCACCAAGGTCGTGCTGATGGGCATGGACAATCTCGCGGACTGGACGAAATCACTCATCGCGCACGGCATGAATCCCGAGACGCCCGTGGCCGTGGTCCATCGCGGCACGACGGGCCGGCAGAAATCTGTCGCCGGCACGCTGGCGACGATTGCCAAGCTCGCCGCGAAGGAAAAAATTTCGCCGCCCGCCCTCACCATCATCGGCGACGTGGTTAAGCTGCGCGGAAAATTAAACTGGTTCGAGTCGAAGCCGCTGTTCGGCCAGCGCATCGTGGTCACGCGGCGTTCGGAGCAAGCCGGCAGTTTCGCCGCGCGGCTCGCGGAACTCGGCGCGGATGTTTTGGAAGTGCCGACGATCAAGCTCACGCATCCGACCGAGCGCGACGCCATCATTGACTGCCTGCTGGAACTGAATTCCTACGAGTGGTTCATCTTCACCAGCGCGAACGGCGTGACGGCGTTTTTTGATCTGTTCTTCAAGCGCTTTCAGGATTTGCGCGACCTCGGCGGCGCGCGCATCGCGGCGGTCGGCCCGGCCACGGCGGCGAAATTGCGCGAGCTGCATTTGCAGGTGGACTTGCAGCCGGAGGCTTTCATCGGCAAAAAAATCGTGGACGCGTTCAAGAAATTTCAGAACATCGAGAACGTGAAGATGTGCCTGCTCCGCGCCGAAGTGGCGAACCGGGATTTGCCCGACGCGCTCATGGAAGAAGGCGCCATCGTGGACGACATCGCCATCTATAAAACCGTGGCCGAGACCGAAGACCGCACCGGTGCCGGCGACCGCCTGCTCGCGGAAGGCGCGGACTGGGTGACGTTCACCAGCAGCTCGACGGTGGAACATTTCCATGCGCGCTTCAACTTGCCGAAGCTGATGAAACAATTTCCACAACTCAAACTCGCGTCCATCGGCCCGGAGACGAGCAAGGCCATCGCCACGCTCGGCCTCAAGCCCGCGCTCGAAGCCAAGGAACACACGACCGAGGGCTTGATCGCCGGCCTGCTCAAAGTAACGAAGGCATAGGCAGCGATTACTATTTAATCTGAATTGCGAAATTGGAAAAACGACGCCTTTCCGTCGTTGCGCGGAGTCGTCTTTTGGCAAGATTTGGCCCAATGTTTTCGGATAAACTTGAACCCGTTATTAATCCTTTTAACAGAGGTCAACCAAATTGGAGCGGGTGAAGGGAATCGAACCCTCGTCTCAGCCTTGGGAAGGCCACATTCTACCATTGAACCACACCCGCCTGCGCTCCGGCGCGGCCAGCCTATGCCGGCCACGGCAAGTTCTACCAGACGGCCCCGCGTCTCGCAACTGCTTTGCAGCTTAAACGGGCGTCTCCAGTTGGCTGATGGCTTCACGCAGACGGCTGCCGATGAGTTCCAGCCGCTTGGGCGAGATGATTTTTCCGTCGTCCACGTCGCTCACATAAAAACTGTCAATCGCTGCGCCGCGCTCGGTGACAATGCGCGCGGCGGCGATGTCCAGGTGCAATTCGGCAAAGGTTTGGGAAATGGTGTAGAGCAGGCCCAGCCGGTCTTCGGTTTCGATTTCGATCAGCGTCCGCTCGTCCGAGGCCTCGTTGTCGAAACGGATCTGCGTGTCCAGCCGCTCGCCGAAATAAGCCGAGTAGCTGGAGCGGGCCGCCGTTTGCCGGGCGATGAGCGTTTGAAAATCCACCGTCTCGCCGGTCAGGACTTTTTCCAGCAGGTCGGAAAATTTCTCGCGCTGTTCGCGTTCGGCCAGGGTGCCGGTGCGGGCGTCGTTCACGAAAAACGTGTCCAGGGCGATGCCGTCGGTGCGCGTGAAAATCTGCGCGCCGAGAATGTTCAGCCCGACCGCGCTCAGGGAGCCGGCGATTTTGCCGAACAGGCCGGCCCGATCCCAGGTGCAGACTTTCACGAGGCTGTAGCCGCGGTCGCGTTCGTCAATCCACGCCGTGACCGGCGCCAGCGCGCGCTGGCCCTCTAGGATCAGCCGGTGCATGAACCGATGCGTCAGTTCCACGTCGTCCTGGATTTGCGCGGGGGTGTAGATTTCAAAATACCGTTGCGGCAACTGGTTGAAATGCGCGTCCAGTTCCTCGTCGGTGATGCGGCGTGGCGCGAGTTCGCGGACGAGATTGCGCACTTCCGTGCGCGCCTGTTCCGTGGCGCGCCGGAATTCCGTGCCGCCGGTCAGCAGCGTCATCGCGCGGGAATGAAGCTGCCACAGCAGCGAGTCCTTGAAGCCGCTCCACAATTTGTCGCTGGTGCCCTGCGAGTCGGCGAAGGTGAGCAGCAGCAGCAGGTTCAACTTTTCCGGCGTGCCGATCTGCCGCGAAAAATTGCGGATGACCGACGCGTCGTCCAGATCGCGCCGCTGCGAAAGGGTGGCCATCAGCAGGTGGTTTTCCACCAGAAATTGCACCGTGTCCGCCGCCGCCGGTTCCAACTGCAAACGTCGGGCCGCCCGCATCGCGAGGGTCGCCCCGGCGGACGCGTGCTGGCCTTTTTCGTGCGCCGCCGCCTTGCCGACGTCGTGCAGCAACAGGGCGAGATAGAGCAGGCCGGGGTGTTCCAGCCCCTGGAAAATCGGCTCGTAAAATTTGTAGGGCGGCTCCTGCGCCTCCCAGATTTTATCGAGCTGTTCGAGGCAGACCAGCGTGTGTTCATCCGCCGCGTATTGGTGGTAGAATTCGTGCTGCACCAGGCAGGTGAGCTTGCCGAATTCGGGGAGGTATTTGCCGAGGAAATTCACCTCGTGCATCGCGCGCAAAATGTGCGCCACCTCGCCGCGCCGTTCGAGAATGGTCAGGAAAGTCTCGCGGACATGCTCGTCGTTCAGAAACTCGCGGTCCACGAGCGAAAGCTGGTTGCGGATGAGCTGCGCGAGATCGGGATGCAGCGTCAAATGCCGCTGCTGCGCGTGGAGAAACACCCGCATCAGCCGGCGCGGCGAATCGCGGAAAACGCGGTTGTTCGTCGCGCGGATTTCGCCGTTCACAAAAATAAAACCATCCACCGGCTCCGGCATCTTGCGCGGCGCGGAGCCCGGCAGCAGCCGGCGCAAGCGGGTCAGCCGGCTCGTCTGCAGCGGCGACAGCAGCGCCATGCGCTGCTCCAGTGTGCGGGTGATGAGATAGACGTTCCGCATGTGGACGTAGAGGTCGCGCATAAATTTCTCGATGCGCTGGCTGGGCGAACGGTCGGCGTAGCCGAGGTTGCTGGCGACGGACGGCTGCAGATTTTTCCCCAAGACATCCTGCGGGCGGTTGGTGTTGTAGTGCATCTCCGTCCGCACGCGCAGGAGAAATTCATACGCGGCTTCCAACTGCTTGCGCTCCGCCTCGCTGACAAATTCGTGCGTCTGCAAATCACGCAGCGACCGCGTGCGGTATTTGAAGAACGACATCCACAGCAGGTTCTGGAAATCGCGCAGGCCGCCGCAGCCGTTCTTGATGTTTGGCTCCTGCATGCACGCGGAGTTGCCAAACTTGGTCCGGCGCGTCGCCTGGTCTTCGAGGCGCATCGCGATGTATTTTTCCTCGTAGCCGAGGACGCATTTCTGCACGACGGCTTTTTGGAACTTCGCGAACAAATCTTGGTTGTCCGTGATCAGCCGCGACTCGATGAGCGATGTCTTGGACTGCATGTCCGTGTTCGCCACCTTCACGCAATCATTAAGGTCGCGCACTGAGTAGCCGATTTTCAGGCCGATGTCCCACAGCGGATAAAGAATGCCGTCAATCAACTTGGCGAGCCACGGCAACGGCTTGTTGCCGGCCACCTGTCCCTCGTGCAGGAACATGAAGTCAATGTCGCTATGCGGGTTCAGTTCCGCGCGGCCAAAACCGCCGATGGCCACCAGCGCGACCGGTGGAAATTCCTTCTGCCGGGGCAAGCCCGCCGTCGCCTCGTTCCACAGATGCCGCAGCA
>PLYV01000274.1 GCA_003151855.1 Limisphaerales bacterium
GCGGGTGCCGTGGTGACGCGAGATATACCCGCTTACGCAATCTACGGCGGCGTTCCGGCCAAGCTCATCCGGTATCGGTTCGAGCCGCAGACCATTCAATTCTTAATCGCCTTTCAATGGTGGAACCGTGATGAGCAGTGGTTAAAAGAGAATTATAAGAAATTTCATAACATCGAAATATTCACTCAATCATTTATGAAAAACCCTTAGAGCTTNNCAGCCTTGACGGGCTTGGCTTTATTCAGACGGTTATCTGGCTGTCCCCGCGCTGCGGATTGGGGACAATCCGCGCTCCGAAAGCCCGCCCGCCGATGGGTCAGACTCAATGTGAACTGCTATATATCACTCCGGCAATCTGAACTTTACACGCTCCTGCCCGCCAACTGGAAACCGCAGATGACGCGGATAGCGCGGATTAACCGGGCCTTGAGGGTGGAAGTTGCTGGATGGGTTAATGTCCAAGGCTGTAGTGGCAAATCTTTTTCCATCCGTGTCATCCGCGAAATCTGCGGTTCTTATTTCGGTTTTCGGGTTTAACCTGCCAACGCTGCAGCTTGCCGGTTGCTTGCAAATATGCTTTCTTCGCCGGGTTCAAAAAAGCATGATGCTTCGGATTTTCAACAATTAGAGCGTTCTCAGGAATCATGTAGCGACTTCCTGCAAGAAAGATCCAACAAAATAAGCGGTTTGTGGAAAAACACAGCTACATAATTTCTGGAAACGCTCTAACTCCTGCGGGCGAACCGTCAGCCCGACCCGCAGGCCGGCACCCCGCAGCCGGCCGAAGAATTCGTCCGCCACCGGCGCCATTCCGGGGCCAGCCGGTTCAACAGGCGCGGATCGCCAATGAACGTGGTCTTGTGCGGAAACTGCTACCCTTCCAAGTCCCAGACAATCACGCCCTGCGCCCCGGTCCGCTTCATGATGGCGAGGCTGCGGTCGGTGTATTCCAGCAGCGCCTGACGGAATCGCTGCGGGCCGTCCGCCCCGGTGACATTCAGGCCCGGATCATTGAACCAGCCGCGCGGATTGGTGGCCGAGGAATGAAAATGTGAGGCCAGAAACAAGACGCCAATGGGCCGGCGATCCGGCTAGTGAACGCGCGTTGGATAAACAATCCACCCCCAGGCCAGAACCATCGCGGCCACCAGAAGCAAAATACCGGCGGACACCAGAAATTTGCTCTTGGTGCCGCGCCAAATTGCGCGCCGCCAGTTCCGAGAGGCCGCGCGCGTGAAGGGCATGGGTGAAACTGGAATCAAATCCTTGCAATGCGGGCATTTGATTTTCGGCCGCCATATTTTTCGTCGCACTGAAGCACCCGGTGACAACGCGGGCAGGAGATTTTAAGTTTGGCCATGTTTGGATGACGATTCGATTCCGGCTGGTCATGAACTAAAAAAACGGCCGGGCGGCGGCCTCATTTTTCGGCCGCAAAACCGGCTGTAAATTTTTTCGCCGGCTGGCTCCGGCCGCGATAAAAGGAAAAGCTTTCACCATTCCACCGCGCGAGCAGGAAATTAAATTCGTTCGTCCCGGCCAGTCCATAAAGCACCGTTCCCGTTTTCAAACCGGCCGGCCAATCGCCATCGGCCGGCCCGACGGTGGAACGAAAAATCTCGCTGACCTTGCCGTCAAAACCGTCCAGCTCCACCGTATCGCCAACGGTTTTTGCCGCCATCTGCCTGGCGGTTGGGGTGGGCGGCAGCAGCGGAAAAAACTGCTCGGAAAACATCCAATTGCCGGCATCCGGCTGGTCGCCACAAACCAGCAGGGCTTTCATTCCGGCATCATCCGTTAGTTCGTATTCGTGCCGGTCAAAAATCAATCCCACTTGGGCCACCTCAACCACGGCGTGGGCAGTGATGTGGTAGTTCTGGTCATGCCATTTGCCGGCCGCGCCCACGGCCAGCGGCGGCGGGCCGGCAAAAATGCGTTTTATTGGTGAGGCCTCATAATCTGTCGAACAGGAGAGTCCCCGGCCAAAAATGATGAAGAACAACACCAGCACGCCGACGGCTTTCAGGACGAATTTGACGCCGCTGTCGTAGTTGCCGGAACCGGAGCCGCTCAATGAGGAAAAACCCCGGGCGAGAACGGAAGGTTCCGGCGGCAGCTTGAAAGCGGAATTGACCACGCTCCGGGAAAGATTGACGCCGTTGTAGAATTCAATCTCATCGCCCGTCCAACTCACGACCTGCATGATTTCGCCCGCCTCGGCATTGAAATAATTCGCCACGTCGCCGACCTCGACGCCTTCGGGAGCCTGGCCCTCGACGCGATAGACGCGCGAGGTGTCCAGCAGCGTCACACGCACGTCCGTGCCGGTGAGATTCAGCCGGTCGCCCACGCGCTTGGTCGCAGCGTCCGCCGCCGTCATCGGATATTCCGGCTCGAACAGCGTGAACAGCCGCCATTCGCCGCTGCGTTCGGTTTCCTCGTAAACCAGATCGGCGTAGCTGCCGTCCCGGCCTTCGAGATTGAACTCGTTCCAATAATAAGTCTCGCCGTCATCCGTCACGCCCATGACGACGCGACCGATGAGCCGGTAATCGTTGCCGCCGAAATTGGCGTGCATCCCGATGCGCAAGCGCGTTGGATTCTCGAAGCTCATGTGAAATAATGCGGGATGAAACGGCTCAAGTTGCCGGTGATGCGCCGCGTGTCTTCGCGGATGCCGAGTCCGGCCGCCGCGTGGTCAACCACCCAGACGCCGAAAATGGGATGGTTGCCGTCGAAATCGGGCAGGTTCGCCGTGGCTTGGAATACAAAACCATCCTCGCCGTAATTGCCGCCGTTTTCCTCGATGGCCACGCCGCCCTCAATCCACGAGACATTGCAGCCTTCCCGGCTCAACTTTGGTTTGCGGACGTAGCAATTTCCGAGTGGTTCGGCGACTTCGTAAGCGGGCAGCAGGTTGGGATGTTCGGGGAAAAGTTCCCAGAGAACCGGCAGCAGCCCTTTGTTGCTCAAAAGCATTTTCCACGCGGGTTCGATGAATTGGAGGCAGTCCTGCGCCAGCTGCGCGCTGAATTCCTCCTGCCAGAGCCATTCCCACGGATACAGTTTGAAGGCGCGCTCAATGCGCTCGTGGTCGAGGTCAACAAAATGGTTTTCGCGTTTATGCCAGCCGATGTCATCAATGAAAACGGACTTGGTTTTTACGCCGGCCTGCTCACAGGTGTCGCGCAAATAGAGAATGGTCATTTCGTCCTCGACGAGATCCTTGACACAACTGAAGTGAATCGTTTTACCGGCCCAGCGTTTCCATGCCGCGATGAGCCGCTCGTGGATGGAATTGAACTGGTCGGCCTGCGGATGCAGTTCCTGAAGCCAGAACCATTGCGCCACGGCCGCCTCTACCAGCGCGGTCGGCGTGTCGGCGTTGTATTCGAGCAGCTTCGGCGGCGTCATGCCATCGTAGCAGAAATCAAACCGGCCATAGAGGCTGAAATCATCACGCTCCCACGATTTCAAAATCACTGGAACCGCCGCATCCGCTATGCCCAGGCGCGCCCACCAGTTGTTTTTGATGACAGCTTCGGCGGCGTCAATGCAGAGGAAATGCAGTTGGTTCGCGGCCAGTTCCAACGCGTCCACTTCGGCGGCGGTGAGTTCGTAGCACGCGGATTCATCCCAGTAAGGCCCGTTGTCATGCGAGTGAAACGTGAGGCCGACGCTTTCCACTTTTTCACGCCATTCGGCACGGGGTTGGCAACGGTGGCGTTTCATCACGAATGAAAGCCGGAATAACCGCCACCGCCCCAATAATGCCCGCTGGAATAACCGCCAAAACCGCCGCGTGAAATATCCGTCCTTGTGGATTGCGCGACCTGCACGGCTTCGGGCGTGGGCGAGGAAATGTTGGTGATGCTTTCAAACGGCTGCGCGCCCCACTGGCCGCCGTAGAAATACAGATTTTTCTGCGGATCAAAATGGTTGTAGGGAAGCTGATACCAGTTGCGAAATGGCGCGTGATAGTAACCGGCCCCGGGCACGAAGTAATTGTTGGTGTAAACATTTTCCGTGCTGATGGACGGCTTTGGGGTGCAGCCGGTCAAGGCTCCGGCGGAAAGGCCGCCGAGCAAAATCAGCCGGATGCTTTGGCTCCGTTTCACGTTGGCAACCCCGGTTAGCCGAGCATGGACGCAGCAATGATGATGCTGACGCCGAGAATGGCGGCGGCAGCCACGATGGCGGCGGCGATATTTTTATTCTCGATGATTTCCTTCTGCAAATCACCCGGCGTGCACCAGTCAAAGAGCTTGAATCCCATGATGGCCGAGGCGATGCCAATGGCTGCGAAAATCAGCACATTGCCCAGGGCCGATAATAGGGTCTGCGCGTGCCACGAAGCCACGGCGGGCGGCATATCCGCCGCCATGAGTGACGGCGAGAGCAGCAGTGCGGGGATGGAAAATAATATTTTTTTCATGAAGGGATGATTTCCGACGAGCTTGTCTTTCCATGGCAAAACAGTCAATTACAAGAAACGAAATTTTTTGGAATCGGCTTCATTTCCAGCCGAGGTGCCGCCTTTGTCCCCGCCTTGACGCCGGGGAGCGTCACCGATTAGCCTCCCGCCGATATGAACGGCCAAGAACCACACCTCCACCGGGAAACCGCGCACAAGCTGGCGCGGCTGGCGCTGTTCAGCTTCCTCATGACGTTCATCCTGTCGCGGGTGTTCGTCTTCCTCATCATGTCGCAGTTGATGCCGAACCTGTATTGCTTCGTGCAGGGCACGCATGTGCATCACCTGAACTACGGCATCTTCCTGCTGGCGACGGTGGCGGGCTACAGCGTGTTCCGCCGGCCCACCGGTCGCGCGGCGGAGGTCACCGCCCTGCTGTATGGCGTGGCGATGGGATTGACGTTTGATGAATTCGGGATGTGGCTGCACCTCGGCGGCAGCTACTGGCAGCGGGCGAGCGTGGACGCGGTCATCGTCGTGGCGGCGCTGTTCGGGCTGGTGGCGTTTGCGCCGACGGTGAAGCGGTTTGAGCGCCACCACTTCTGGCTGTTCCTGATCGTGTTCGTGGTGGTCTTGGGCTTTGGCGCGGTCATCTACATCGCCGGCAGCCGGCTGGGCGAAATGGTCGGCCAGCCGCTGCGGGAACTGGAATCCGCCTCGTCGCCGTAAGGTTTTAGTCCCAAATCTTGCGCGACCAAACCACACTATCGCGTTTTCAAACAACCTTGGCACAGGTAGGGCGCGTCGCTCCGCGCGCGCCGTCGTCTGCCTGGCCAAGTGCGGCGCGCACGGAGTGACGCGCCCTACCCCGCCCCACAGAATATGAATGCGCCAATGCCGTTATGATTCGCTATATCGCTCTCGTCGGCTGGCTGCAGCCACTCGTCAAGGGGTCACCGGCACCGCGTTAATTTCAATCTGGTTGGTGATGTCCACGGTCACGTTTCCCGCGATGCGTGAGTTGGAGAATAACGCCGCGTTTTGCGCCGGCGACATTCCACCGACACCGGCAGAATTGTTTGCCGTCGCGTCGGTCTTGGCATTCGCGCCGTTCCCCGCCAGCGGAATCAAGTTGCCGGTGAACACTACGTTTTGCTTCGAGGTGCGGTTCTGGCCGGCCACGCGGAAGTAGAAATTATTTCCCGCCGCACCGGCATTTTTCGCCACGTCGGAAATCTGGCTTTGCTCGGCTCCGGGCGGCACCACCGCCGGGGCCGGGCTTTGCGCATCCCCGCTATTGGTCTGGAGCGAACCTTGATAGACCGAGCCGTCCGCGTCCACCACGGCCAGGTCGTTGCCGTTCTGCTGCAACTCAAACGACACCAGCACCGGCGCGGTGTTGGCGACGGCGTTCCGGAACTTTTGCGAATTGCTGTTCACGCCCAGCGCCTCGGATTTGGCGCGCTCCGCGTCCTTGAAAAGCTGTTTTGTTGGTGCCGCTGCCGGTGCCGCCGTGGCCACCAAACGGTCTTTGTTTTCCAGGCCAAAATCTTTTCCGCCGCCACCGCCGCCGGAGGTGCTTATGCCGTTAAACGCCATGGTTCCGCTGACAACCACCGGCGCGGCTGCCGGAACCGGTTGGTCGAACGCCAGCTTGCCAGCCAACGTGTCACTTTTCTCTGCGACTGCGCGCCGCGTGCTCGCGACTTCCGTCGGCGCGGCGGGCGCTTTCAGTGCGTCCTGCGCCAGATCGTCAAATTGTTTCCGGCTCATCAGCTGCACCGAGCCGTCGGCCAGCAGCACCGCGCGGCCTTTTTTGTCCTCCGGCGAATACGCCAGCACCGCGTTGCTCGACAGCGCATCCAGCTTTTCCCCGCCGACAGCAAACACAAACCGCTTGCCGCTCGCCGGATCGGTCAAAACTTTTTCGGAAAGCAGATGATTGTTTGTCAGTTCATCCAGCGTGGCCGGCAATTTGCCGTTATTGTCCACGGCGGCGATCTGTGCCGCCGCGCCGATTTGCCTGAGGTTGGACATCGCGGAGACGCTTTGAGATTTCACCTTTGCCTTGCTCAACGCCGGCAGGAAAAGCGATGCGCCGAAGAAAATCACCAGCGCAAACACCGCGAGCACCGCCCATTGTTGCCGGAACAACTGCCACAGCGAAACCGATTCCTCCTCCGGCGGCTCGGCGAACTGCTTGTCCACTTCCGCCTGCAACCGCCGCCGCGTCGCCGGAGGCAGCGTGAACGCACCGCCCGCGTCGGCGCGGCGTTTCTTCGCGTAGGCGCGCACCAGTTTTTCAATTTTGCGTTCCGGTTCCATGCTTTCGTCAATCTGTTGGACGGGAAAAATCGGGATTCTCCCGCGAAAAAATCTTTCGCGCGATTTCCTCCAGCCGGTCCAGGCATTTGCTCAGGCGCGAACTGACCGTTTTCGGGTTCAGCTTCAACGTCGCGCTCAACTCGTCGTAACTCAAGTCACCAAAATAGCGCAGCTCCACGATTTCGCGGCACGGCTCGCCCAGCTGGCCGAGCGATTCGCGCACCAGTCCGGCGGATTCGGCGTTCATCAGGAATTCATCCGGGCCGGGCGCGGCGCTCGGCGGATCAGGCGTCAGGCCGGTTTCGGGATTCTCCGCGTGCAAGGAAACCGTCGCCTGTCCACCACCGCGCTTGGCGGCATTGCGTTTCTCGCGGTAGTCGCGCGCCTTGTTGGCGGCGATGCGGAAAATCCACGTCTGCAACTGGCTTTCGCCGTGGAAGGAATCGAGGTTTTTGATGACGGACAGGAAAACTTCCTGGCAGATTTCCTCGGCGTCCTCGACCGTGAAGTCGGACGAAAGCTGGTAGATGAAGCGCCCCGCCGCCGCGTAGTGCGCGTCGAACAGATTGTCCCACGCCGTCGCGTCGCCGCGCTGGCAGCGCGCCAGCAGTTCGCCTTCCGAATCCATGTGTCTCTGACTTTATTTCGCGGCGCGGCGTTTGAAAAGATTCTTTCCGGGAGCATTTTTTGCAGCCTTCCGTCTGACTGGGTATGAAAACGATCATCGCCACCCTGCTAACCGGACTGGTTTTGAACTTCACCGCCACCGCCAAAACCGTCGTCGTGCCCGCCGCGACGCTCACGGTCGGCGAAATTCGCTACGCCGCGCGGCTCGCGGACGACGAGGCGCGGTTCACGCTCGATGTCACCGCCGACGCCACCGGCGCAGGCGAAGCTTCCGTGAAAATACTGGAAGGCGATGTCGCCGTGCTGCCGCCGAAATTGCCGGACGCGCTGAAAATCGTCCGCGACGGCAACCGCTATTTTCTCGTCGCACCGCATGCCGGGCATTTAAAATTCAACCTCGAAGTCGTCGCCAAAATCCAGCACGACGAACCGTGGAACCAGGTTTCGTTCACCGGCCCGGCAGCGACCATCGCGTCCGTCATCGCGTCGGCCAGCGGCACGAACACAGAAGTCCAGTTGCTCAACGGCACGTTGCTGGAGACGTTCAAGACCGGCGGCGTTTCCGGAATAAAAGGTTTTCTCGGCGCGGATCAAACCGTTGCGTTGCGCTGGCAGGGCAAGGTCACGGCGGTCGCGCGCCAGGCGCTGCTCACGGCGGATTCCACCATCACCGCGCTCGTCACGCCGACGGTCATCAAATACACCGGCAAGTTTCACTACGACATCGTCCAAGGCAACGCCGCGCAGCTCACGCTCACGCTGCCGGCGGCGCAGGCGCTGACCAAGCTCGACGGCACGCAGATCCGCGACTGGCACACGACCGCCGAGGGCGACCGCCAGACGTTGACGGTGGAATTCATCAAGCCGGTGGAAAATTCCTACAACCTCACGATCTATTCCGAGCAGCCGGTGGAAGGCGCAACGGAAAATTCCGCGCTGAATCCGCCGCAGCCGTCCGGCGTCGAACGCGAGTCAGGTTCGCTCACCGTTTCCGCCGAGGACACGCTGGTGGAAGTCGCCTCGCTCAACGGCCTGCGCCAGGTCAACGCGCCGGACAACGCCGTCGTCGCGTATCGCTTCAACGCCCGGCCGTTCACGCTGGCGCTGAAATTGAAACACATCGAGCCGGTCATCGCCGTGGCTGACCGCGTGACGATGCGGCTCGAAGAAACACGGCTGGTGGTTATGCACACGCTGGCGCTGAACGTGGAAAAGGCCGGTGTTTATTCGCTGGAACTATTGCCGCAAGCCGGCTTCGCCGTCGCCGACGTGCGCGGTGCGGGCATCGAAGACTGGAAAGTTGCCGGCGGCAAGCTTGTCGTCAATTTTTCTGCGCGGGCTCTCGGCCAGCGGCAAATCGAAGTGCAACTGGAGCAGGCGCTGAAAAGTTTTCCTGAACAGATCAGCGTCGCGCCGCTGCGCGTGACCGGCGCGGCGAAAGAAAGTTCGCAGATTGGCGCGGCGGCGGTTCCCGGCATCCGGCTGAAGACCGGAGCCATTTCCGGTCTGCGCGAGATTCCGGTCGGCCAGTTGCCAAACCGCTCCGACGAAATTCTTGCCTACACCGCCGAGCAGCCGGACTGGCAGCTTGCCATCGGCACGGAAAAACTCGCCGCGCGCGTCGTGGCGGATGTGTTCAACCTCGTCACCATCGGCGACGGCCTGGTCGGCGGCAGCGCGACGATCCGCTACGGTCTCGTGAGCCAGGGTGTGCAGGAATTCAAGGTGCGCGTGCCGGCGAACTGCAAGAACATCGAGTTCACCGGCCCGAACATCCGGCGCAAGGAAAAGTCCGGCTTGCCGCGCCAGAGCGGAGCGGAGGCGGGCGACGTGTGGACCATCGGTTTGCAAGACAAGGTCTGGGGCGGCTACACGCTCGTTGTCACTTACGATTATCAATTCGACGCCAAGGGCGCGACGCTGCCCGTCGGCGGCATTCACGCGGTGGACGTGGAGCGCGAGACCGGCTCCATCGCGGTGACGACCGCCGCAAGTTTGCAGCTCGCCGCGCAAAACGTCGGCGACACGTTGCGACGCGTAGATGAAAGCGAGCTTTCCGCCGCCGACCGTTCGCTCGTGACGCGCGCCGTCGTGCTGGCGTGGCAATACAGCGGCAATCAATACGACTTGAACGTGGACGTGAAACGCTTTGCCGAAGAGCGCGTGCTCGAAGCCGTGGCCGACCGCACGCAAATCACTTCCGTGCTGACCGAGGCCGGCGAGATGCTCACGCAGGCGTCGTTCATGGTGAAGAACAACGAGAAGCAATTTCAGCGCTTTCAACTGCCGCGCGATGCGAAGCTCTGGGGCTGCTACGTCAACGGCCAGCCCGCGAAACCGGAGCAGGACGGCGACTGGGTTATGGTTTCGCTGCCGCGCGACGTAAACCACGATCAGGCGTTTGCCGTGGACATCATGTATGCGCAGACCAACGGCGCGCTGGCCGGAACCTTCGGCAAAAAACTGGAGCTGAACGCGCCGCGCACCGACGTGCCGAACACCTACGCCGAATGGCAGATCTTCGTGCCGCCCACGCTGCGGCTCTCCGATTTCGGCGGCAGCATGAGCGTCACGCAGGGCACGACTTACGAACTGCTCGACGCGTGGGGAAAATTCCTTTCGTTCTACGGCGAAGTGCTGCGCGAGGCCGGCGCCAGGATTTTTGTCATCGGTTGCCTCGCGCTGCTTGTGATGGCGCTGGTGGTTTCCGCCGTGCGACGCGGCTGGAGCGGCATCATCACCATGCTTGCCGTTGTTGCCGTCATTGCCGTGCTTGGCGCGATGCTGTTGCCGGCACTCGCCAGCGCCAAGAGAAAGGCGCAACGCATCAGTTCCGTCAACAATTTGAAACAAATCGGTCTGGCCGTTCGGATTTTTGCCGGCGACAACGGCGACCGTTTGCCGATGTCGTTCGAGGAAATGACCAACGAGCTTGGCACGGAAAAAATCACCTATGATCCGGCCACCGGCCAGCGCTACGTTTATCTCGGTGCCGGAATGTCGGAAGATAATTTGAAACCGGAATCCGTGCTGGCCTACAGCGTGGCGGATGAAAAAGGCCGGTGTGGCGTGCTGTTCGCCGACGGCAGTGTGGAGGTAGCCAGCGGGCAACGCTTCGCCGAATTGTCACAGCGCGGGCTGGTGCAGGTCGCCGCGCCGCAGGAACTCGCCGAGAAACAGCGCGAAGTCGTGGCGCAAAGCCAGCTCAGCGATCATCGGTTGGCGTATGACCAACCGGTTCCCACGGCAGCGCCTGCCAGCGCGTCTTCGGGAGCAATGGTCTTGAATGGCGCAAATTCTTTCGGCATCGGAGGTGGCAGTGGAGATTATTCGGGTAGCATTAACAGTGTTTCTACAGCGCCTGCCGCGCCGGCAGTTCAGCCGCCGGTCGTCGCCGGCATCCGTTCCATCCGCATCGAACTGCCGCAGACCGGCCAGCCGTTTCTGTTCACCAAGGTTTTGAACGTCCACGGCGAACCGCTTTCCATCCGCGCGCACGTCATCCGGCTGGGCACGTTCCAAACGATCCAGATGCTCTGGCAATCGGCGGCGTTTCTCCTCGGCCTCGTCGTGTGGTGGCTGCAATGGCACCGCCCGCACCGTAACAGCTTCATTCTCACGCTGGCGCTGGCGCTTATCCTCGGCTCGGTGTGCAGCCTGCTCATCCAGTGGCGCGCGCTGCACGACGCGCTCATCATCGGCTTTCCGATGGTCGTCGTTGCGGTCATTGCGCTGCTCGTCTGGAAATACTGGCCGCGCGCCAAAAAAATTGTCGCGGAAGAAAAGCCGGCTGAACCCATCACTCCATCCGCGCCGGACTCCGGCCTGCCGCCGGTGATGGCAACCATCGTCTTGTTGCTGTCATTGAGCCTAGCGAGCGCAACCGCCGCGAATTCCGAAATCGGCAATCGGCAATCGGCAATCGGCAATGCCTCGATTGTTTCCGCCAATTATTCCGGCACGGTGAACGACCGCGTCGCCGCGCTCGACGCGACGCTGCAATTCTCCGCCGCGAAAGCCGGCGAAACTGTCGCGCTGTTCGGCGACGACGTGGCGGTGCAGCAGTTCACCGTCAAGAGCGGCCGGGCGACGCTCGTGCGCGACCACGAAAAAATCTCGGTCCGGTTTGACCGCGATGGTGACGCAACCGTGCAAGTCAAAATGCTTGTGAAGATTGCCGGCGACGTGACCAAGCGGCGGCTGGCATTCGCGATTCCGCCGGCGCTGACCAGCCAGCTTTCGCTCGCGGTGAACCAGCCGGAAGCCGACGTGGATTTTCCCGGCGCGATTTCGTTCAAGCGGAGTTTGAACAAGGAGACGACGGACGTGGCCGCCGTGCTCGGCAGCGTCGATCGCGTGGAATTGCTTTGGACGCCGCGCGTGAAACGCGCCGAGGAGGTGGCCGCGACGGTGTTCTGTCGCAACGCCGCGCTCGCCACGTTCGGCGGCGGCGTGATGAATCTCCGCGCGACGCTGGATTACCAGATAACGCAGGGCGAATTGCGTCAGGCGCGCGTGCAACTGCCCGCCGGCCAAAAACTGTTGCGCGTCGAGGGCCGCGACATCCGCACTTGGGAAATCAAGGATGCCGGTGACGTGCAAATCCTCGTCGTGGATTTGATGAAGGGCATTCCGCTCGGCTGGCGGCTCACGGTGGAGACGGAAAAATCGCTCGACGCGTTGCCGGCCAGCGCCGCCGTGGAATTGCCGCACGCGCTGGAGGTGAAACGCGAGAACGGTCTCGTCGCCTTGCGCGGTGCGGAGGAACTCGGCCTGTCCGTGGAAACCGCCGCCGGTCTGGAGCGCGTGGATGCGGAGGAATTTGCGCGCGCCAGCTCAGAAAATGCCGGTGCGCTGGCGAGCGTGTTCAGCCTGAAGCTGGCGTTGCCGGACGACTACCGCGTCGAGCGCGTCAGCGGCGACAATATCCAGCAGCAGATTGAACGCAATGACGCCGGCGGTCGCGTGTTGGAAGTGACCTTGAAGGACCGCACGAGCGGTAGTCACGCGTTGAACCTCGAACTGGTGAA
>PLYV01000017.1 GCA_003151855.1 Limisphaerales bacterium
AGTTGCCATTTCGTTTACAAGCAACTGACCGGCAACTGCACGATTATCGCGAAGGTGAATTCGGTTCAAAACACGGCCGCGACCGCCAAGGCGGGTGTTATGATCCGTGACTCGCTTTCTTCGACGGCGGGCAACCGCGCCTGGGTGGCCATCACGGCTTCGTCCACGTTTGAAAGCTACAATCACGGGTGGACGCAATGCTACGGTGGGAGCAACTGGGAAACCCATCCGCGAAACGGTCAAGGCTGGGAATATCTTCCGAGCATGCCGTATTGGGTTAAGCTCGAACGCTTGGGCAACACGATCTCGACCTATATTTCTTTGGACGGCACGAGTTGGGAGGTCAGCACCGTTGCCGTGTTCGGCAACCTGCCCAGCACTGCCTACGTTGGACTTTTCGTGTGCGCGCTGAACACGAGCGTCGCCAACACCTCGACGTTCAGCAATGTGAGCATCACCGGCGGCAACGGTGGCAACGTCACGGTGCCTCCCGCGCCCTATGCGACCTACGCTTCGCCTGATGCGGGCCGCGTGCCGCTACGCTGGCTGCAATCCTTTGGTGCCACCAATTACATTGTGTTCCGCTCCATCACGAATGGCGGTCCCTACACCACCATCGCCACTGTGACTAATACAAGTTATGTGGATACAAATCTCGTGGCAAATACGACTTATTACTATGTTATCAAGGCGTCGAATTCCGCCGGCACCAGCACCAACTATTTGATGCAGGACAGCGCAACCACCGCCGCCACGCCGCCGGCACCGACGGGCTTGATCGCGCTGGCGGGCAACGCGCAAGCCACGCTGGTCTGGGCCGCTTCGAGTGGCGCAACCAACTACAATGTGAAGCGTTCCACCACCAGCGGCAGCGGCTATCTGACGGTGACCAATGTCACCGGCCTGAGTTTCGTCAACACTGGGTTGGTGAATGACACGACTTATTATTATGTCCTTTCCGCCGTTGGGGCCGCAGGTGAAGGCGTCAATTCCGCCGAAGTGGCGCTCACGCCCAGCGGCAGCGCCTCCGCCGTTCTGTTCTGGAGCGGCGCTTCGAGCGGCGCTTGGGACACCAGCACGGCCAACTGGCTGACCAACGGCGTCTCCGCGACGTTCACCGATGGTAACAAGGTGATTTTTGATGACACGGCTTCGGCCAACACCACAGTGAATTTGTCCGCCAGCCGCACGCCGGGCACGATGGTATTCAACAACGCAACGAGGAATTACACAATCAGTGGCAGTGCCATCGCCGGAACCGGTTCCTTGATTCGGCAGGGCGGCGGCTCGCTCACCTTGAGCAGCGCCAATACTTACTCCGGCGGCACGACGAACACCGGCGGCACGCTCACTGTTGGCAACACCAGCGCGCTGGGCACCGGCGGATTGACCATGAACGGCGGCACATTGAACAACTCCGCCAACATCGGCGTGGCGAATAACATCGTCGTTCCCGGCTATGGCGGCACGATCCAATTGGGGGGCGCGAACAATTTCACGCTGACAGGAATCCTCAGCGGTTCAGGCACGCTGACGCTCGGCGGCTCCGGGGCGCTGTCTTCGCTCTATCTGGGTTTTTCGGCGAACACGTTTTCCAACGGCGTCATTACCATTCCGAACAGCACAGGCAACAATCAAACGGTGGCCCGCTTCAGCTCGGCCGCTGCCGGAAGTGCGGCTGCCGCGTGGTCAATCGGCGGTGCCCAGGATCGCGGAACGACTTTTGATTTTGGCACGGGGACGATTCAGTTCGGTTCCTTGAGCGGCTCCGGCCTCATTCAAGGCAATGGCTCCGGCATTCACACGATGTCCGTCGGCGCGCTCAACACGGACAGCACCTTCAACGGAGTCATCAAGGACACTAGCGGAACGATTGCCCTCACCAAGACTGGCACGGGCACGTTGTGGTTGACCGGCGCGAACACCTACACCGGCACCAACAATATCAACTCCGGCGAATTGATCGTCTCGACGTCGTCGCAGGCCAAGGGCAATTACACCATCGCCACTGGTGCGACGCTCGGCGTGACGAACATTTCGACCAGTTCGGCGCTGGTTTCCAATCTGACCGTCAACGCTGAAGCCACGCTTGATTTCCAAAACGTCACCAGCGCCACCACCCCATTGGTTGTCGCGAGTAACTTGACGATCAGTGGCAGTTGCACGGTGAAGATCACCGGCGCGAACGGCCTTGTGGCGGGCAGCAGCTATCCGCTCGTCAGCTATGCCGGGACTTTGAGTGGCTCGTTCGCAAACTTGCAATTGCAGACGCCCTACGGCTGGCGCGGCACGCTGGTGAACAGCGGTCACCAGATTTCACTGGCGAACGTCGCGGTCGTTTCCACCGTGTCGCCACCGATGAGTGCGACGCTGAACGGCCAGCAGTTGCAGATTCTTTGGCCGCCAGGCAACATCGGTTGGCGGCTGCAAGTGCAGACCAACGTGTTCAATTCCGGCCTCGGCACCAATTGGGTGGATGTGCCTTCCGCCGTTTCCACCAACCAGATGGTCCTGCCCATTGTCACCACCGACGGCAGCGTTTTTTATCGGCTAGTTTATCCATGACGCATTCGTGAGACGGAAATGCGATTTGCGCTGTTCCCGTTGTGGATAATTGAATAGGTGTGCAAAATAGAATCGGAATGATATTTTGCATCTGCCACCTATTCCTGTGTATCAAAGAATAAAAATCTGTTGTCGGCTCTCTCTGGCCTGCCTTTTTTTGCTGGTCGCGGGTCTGGCTGTCGGTGGGGAATCGTCGGTTGGAAATGATTTGGTGCTGACAAATGCCGCCCAGATTCGCGGGCTGGCGGT
>PLYV01000256.1 GCA_003151855.1 Limisphaerales bacterium
TGGCGAATCTTTTGAACGAAGCGGCCTTGCTGGCCGCGCGCATCGGCAAGAAATCCATTGAGCAGTCGGAATTGGAGGAAGCCCGCGACAAGGTTCGTTGGGGCCGCGAACGGCGCAGCCTCGCGATGACCGACGTGGAGAAGAAATTCACCGCGTGGCACGAGGCCGGTCATGCGCTCGTCAATGTGGTGCTGGAACACACGCACCCGTTGCACAAGGTCACCATTATTCCGCGCGGGCAGGCGCTCGGCGCGACGATGTTTCTGCCCAAGGACGACATCTTGAGCCGCAAGCGCAAGGAGATGCTCGACACGATTGCTGTGACGATGGCGGGACGGATCGCCGAGGAGATTGTTTCCGAGGATATTTCCACCGGTGCCGCCGGTGACATTCAGCAAGCCACGCACATGGCGCGCGCGATGGTGATGCACTGGGGCATGAGCGACAAGATCGGCATGGTGCAATACGGCGAGGCCAACGAATATGTTTTCCTCGGGCGCGAGATGGCGCGCAGCAAGGATTACAGCGAGAAGACCGCGCAGGAAATTGACGACGAGGTCAAGCGCATCATTGATGAGGGTTACGGGCGGGCGACCAAGGTGATTCAGGATTTCCGCAGCCAGTTGGAAATCATCGCCAATGGGCTGCTCGAATACGAAACGCTCGACGGCGAGCAGGTGGCGGAAATTGTCCGCAGCGGCACGTTCACGCCGCCGCCCAAGCCGCCGGAGGATGCGTCACCAATGATGGGTGCGCCGGCGGGAACTCCGCTGCCGGAACCCCCCGCCAAGCCCGCGCCGCCGAAGCTGCCCGGCCTCGGCACGCCCGCGCCGGCACCGGCGGGATAAACGTTCAGCCGCCATAAAGCGCAAAAGGCATAGAATCTAAAAATCAAAAAGGACAGGCTTGAAACCTGTCCTTTTTTGCCTTTTTGTGGCTGAAGCTTTGCGGCGGAAATTATTCGGAAGACTTTTCGATGTTCTTCAAATCCTCCGCGAGAAACTGCGCCACGTCCTTGAAGCGCGCGACGTTCTCGGGATTCATCGCCATCAGCGTCTCATGCGCCTCCAGGCTGGTGCGGGCGATCTGCGCGTGTGTCGGATTGATGGACTCCGGCACGCAGGCTTTCACGTCCGAGGGGAATTTCAGTTCGCCGCTGGTCAGCTTGAAAAGATGGACTGCGCCGAGATTTTCCAGCAGCTCGCTGACGCGGGCGGTGGCGCCGTGCAGTTCGATGCCGCGCGCGGCGGGCGCGCCCTGCGGATTCAACTTCATGCCGAAGCCGGCCAGCACGCCGAGGAACGTGCTGTCCATCAGCACGCATTCGCTCAAATCAATGATGAAATGGCCGAAGCCCTTTTGCGCCAGCTCGCTCAACAGCGTTTTGAAATCCGGGCTGGACGCGAAGTTTGCGCGGCCCGCGATCTTGATGCAGGCAAAGTTTTTTCCGACCAGCACTGACAGGTTGGCAGATGACATTTTTGGTTCCTCTAAATTTTATGCGGCGACCGCCGTTGGCGTTACGATCTGCACCAGCGCCTGCTGGAGCACCAACGCTTCGTCTAGCCCGCTGGACACCAGCCGCTGGTTGCAACGGAGCAAAACCTCCATCGCACGCACCAGCTCGCCGGAGGAGTATTTTTTCGCCTGCGGCAGGGCTTTGTAAAGCACATAAGGATTGATTGCCAGCGGGTTGAACTTCCGATCTGCCGGCAATTGGTCCGCCGGCACACGCTCCAACTGCGCCTTGAACGAGTTGTAATCGCGCGTTTCCTTGATCCAGCCCTCGCGCAGCATCTCCTTCAAAAACAGCATGGCGCGCACCTTGGAAATCAGGCCGTAGAGCAGACCGATTTCCGACTTGTCCTTGTCATACTTCGTTTCCCACAACTCCTCGTCCAGCCGCTTCAGCAGGCGCGGCAAATCCCGGTCGCCCAGCGCGTCTCCGAGCGCAAACGCCCGCGCCGATTTGTTGCGCGAACTAATGGCCTGCACGTCGGTCAGTTCAACGTATTTCCGTTCGCCGGCGAATAGGTAGAGTTTTTCCACTTCGCTTTCCAACTGGCGCGGGTTCGGGCCAACTCGGTTGATGAGTTCGGCGAGCGCGACGTCGGAAATATTTTTTGCGCGTTGCCTGAAGGCGTTGAGCGCCGCCGCTTCCGCGCGTTCGGCCCAATCCTTGTCGTCCACCGACCACGCGGAAAATGTTTCCACGCCGCCGATTTTTTCGAGCGCCTTGTAAAAGGTTTTTCGTTTGTCCACCTTGCCGGCGCTGATGAGCAGCCGAACGTTTTGCCAGGAAAAACTCTTCAGCTCCTCCGCCAGTTCCGCCAGCGTCTCCGTCACGGCGGCGGACGACGCCGTGCGTTCCTCGCCGAGAAAATTGCAGTCGCGCAGCCAGACGGCCTTGCCGCCGCCGAAAAAGGGCAGGGTGTTCAGGGCTTCGCGGAGCTTGCCGATGGCGGTCAGGGCGTCGCCGCTGTTGCCAACGCTGGCCTCGATGGTTTCGTGGTCCATGCCGCCAAGTTCGGCGGACCAGTCGGCGAAGATTTGCCGGGCGCGCTGCTTGACGGCGAAATCGTCGTCGCCGCAGACGAGCGCAAGCGGTTTGGCGGGCGCGGCCATTTCAGTCGGATTCGGCCTCGTTGCCGGATTCATTCATCTTGTCGAGGACTTCGCTCATGTCCTCCACCTGCGCGAACAGCGGCGCGGAAACGAAGATCGGTTTTTTCTGTGCCGCCGCCAGTGCGAGGCAATCACTGGGCCGCGCGTCCAGCTCGACAATTTTCCGCGCGAGCTCGTTTTGCTGCTGGAGGATGATGCGGGCGAAGTAGGTGGAATTTTTCAGGTCGGTGATGACCACGCGCTCGACGTTGATGCCGAAGCCCTGGAAAACGCGGTTGATGAGGTCGTGCGTCAGCGGGCGTTCCTTGGGCGTGTTGTTGAGGAACATGCCGATGACCGCGCCCATCTGCGGTTCGACGTTGATGACGAATACCTTGTCGTCATTGCCGACGAACAGCGCGCAGCCGCTATTGGCGGGGAGGATGCCGCGGATTTGCACTGGGACAACGTCCTGTTTCATGCTGGAAATCTACGTCACGCCGTGCGAAAAACAAGCCCCGTTAAATCAGGCGGGATTGTAATTCAACCACGAGCCGAGCCATTTTTCCGTTTCGGCCACGGTGAAATTCTTCCGCTTCGCATAGGCATCAATCTGGTCTTTGCCGAGCTTGCCGACGGCGAAATACTTTGATTCAGGATGCGCAAAGTAAAGTCCGCTGACGCTGCTGCCGGGATACATGGCAAAACTCTCGGTGAGCTTGATGCCGGTGTGTTTGTCCGCGTCCAGCAAGTCCCAAAGAATCGCTTTCTCCGTGTGGTCAGGGCAGGCGGGATAACCGGCGGCCGGCCGGATGCCACGATATTTTTCCTGAATCAAATCGTCCGTCGTCAGTTTTTCCAGTTTGCCAAAACCCCATTCGTCGCGGACGCGCTTGTGGAGATATTCCGCGAACGCTTCGGCCAGCCGGTCCGCGATGGCTTCGGCCATGATGGCGTTGTAGTCGTCGTGGTCAGCTTTAAATTTTTCAACAATCTCCTTCAAGCCGTGGCCGCTCGTGACGGCGAACGCGCCGATGTGATCATTCGATGTTGGATGTTGGATGTTGGATGTTGGATGTTTCGGCGCAACAAAATCCGCCAGACACCAGTTCGGCGTGCCGTCGCCTTTTTCAATTTGCTGGCGCAGGAAGTGGAAGGTGGTTCGCAGATGTTTGCGCGAACCGTTGGTGTAAATTTCCACATCATCGCCGATGGCGTTCGCCGGGAACAATCCGTAAACCGCTTGCAGTTTCAGCGACTTGTTCGCGGCAAATTCCGCGAGCATTTTTTGCGCATCGGCAAACAGCTTGGTCGCCTCTTCGCCGTGTTTTTCGTGCGTGAGAATCTTCGGATAGACGCCGCGCAGTTCCCAGGTGTGGAAGAACGGCGTCCAGTCAATGAACGGCACGACTTCCTCCAGCGACACGGAAAACGCCCCGGCGTGGCCGTGTGCTGAGCCACAGTCGCACTTGCCGGGATTGAAGCTGGCGGACGAAAGCGTGCGCACGCCGGTAAACTCCGGCTTCGGCAAGTCGTCATACTTCAACTTTGGCGCGTTCGCTTGCGCGGCTTCGAGCGACAAAAGTTTTACCGCCGAACCGGCGTGCTGGGAGCGCAGCTTTTCGTAATCTTCACGGAGCTGCTTCACGAATGGCGCTTTGCCGTCCTTGCTCAATAGACTGCTCGTCACCGGCACGGCGCGGCTCGCGTCGAGGACGTGAACCACCGGCTCACTGTAATGCTGCGCCACCTTCACCGCTGTGTGCGCGCGGCTGGTCGTTGCGCCGCCGATGAGCAGGGGAACCTTGAAGCCCGTCCGCTCCATCTCCTTCGCGACGTGAACCATCTCGTCCAGCGAGGGCGTGATCAAGCCGCTCAAGCCGATGATGTCGGCCTTCTCCAGCTTTGCTCGTTCGAGGATTTTTTCGCACGGAACCATCACGCCCATGTCAATGACCTCGTAGTTATTGCAGGCCAGCACGACGCCGACGATGTTNNTGTCATGCACGTCGCCCTTCACGGTGGCGAGGATGATCTTGCCCTGCGCCTTCACAACTTCACCGCGCGCGGCCATCGCCGCTTTTTCGGCTTCCATGAACGGCGTGAGATACGCGACGGATTTTTTCATCACGCGCGCCGACTTCACGACCTGCGGCAAAAACATTTTGCCCGCGCCGAACAGATCGCCGACCACGCTCATGCCTGCCATCAACGGGCCTTCGATGACCGTGAGCGGCTTGCC
>PLYV01000038.1:0-10418 GCA_003151855.1 Limisphaerales bacterium
TCTATAATTTTCGTTTCACCGAATACACCGAGCCGTTCGGCAAATGCCGCGTGGCTTGCACCAAGGGCACCTACATCCGCAGCCTCGCGCACGATCTCGGCCAGAAGCTTGGCTGTGGCGCGCATCTGACGGCGCTGCGTCGTTGCGCGTCGGGGAAATTCGACGTGGCCGACGCGCTGTCGCTCGACACAATTTTGAAAATGACCACGGCGGAACTGGAAAAGCGCGTCATTCCGTATCTCAAACTGGCGGTCGCATGAAACTCATCCACGCTGCGAACGAGCTGGGCAATGGCAGCCGCAAGGTTTCCCTCGCCATCGGCGTGTTTGACGGTGTGCATCTCGGCCACCAGCAGATCATCCGGCAGACCATTGCCGACGCGCGGCAGCATGACGCGGTGGCGCTGGTCGTCACGTTCGACAAGCATCCGAACGCCATCGTCGCGCCGGACAAAACGCCGCCGCAGATTTTTTCCCGTCCGCAAAAGCTGCGGACAATTGAAGCGCTCGGAGTGGATGCACTGCTGGAAATCCCGTTCGACCAGATTTTCAGCGAAAAATCCGGCGAGGTTTTCATCCGCGAGCTGGCGCGGGATTTGGGTAAAATTTTTTCCATTTGCGTCGGTGCAGATTTTGTCTTTGGCCGCAAGCGCAGCGGCAACGTGGCGTTGCTGAAAACATTGGGCGCAGAAATCGGCTTTCAAGTTCACGGCCACGCGGCAGTGGCGCTGGACGGCGAAACGGTCAGCAGCACGCGCATTCGCGAGGCCATCCGGCTGGGCAATCTGGACGACGCGAGCCAGATGCTCGGCCGGCCTTACGCGATTTGCGGGCGCGTGGTTGAGGGCGACAAAATCGGCCGGCAGCTTGGCTTTCCCACGGCGAATCTGGACGTGACAAATCTGGTGTTGCCGCCGAATGGTGTCTATGCGGCCAGCACGAATTTTAACGGCCACGCTTATCGTGTCGCGCTGAACATCGGCGTGCGCCCGACGGTGGCGGCTGGACCGCAGTTGCGTGTGGAGGCGCACCTGCTGGATTTCAATGGCGAGCTTTATGGCGCGGAGCTGGAGGTGGAAGTCGGGACAAAACTGCGCCCGGAGCAGAAATTTTCTTCGCCGGCCGGGTTGCGCGAGCAGATTGCGCGGGACGTGGCGGCGGTGCGGGCGGGGATTTGATAATTGATAAAAAGCCGCCAGTTCGCCCGGCTTCATCACCGTTGTCAGCAAACTCCGCCGAATCGTCTTGCCGTTAATTTTAACTTTCCCAAAGTAATTTCCGCTGATAACGTATTCACGCAGATGCGGCACTTTCGGAAACGGGCGCCCCTTGCCATTCTTTGACAAGGGTTCCTCGGTTTTCCGGGGACTCGGCTGTTTATCCCGTCAGGCTTACACGATAAATATCCACGGAGCGCAACGGAAAACGAAAGTGGCGGACTGTAAAAAGCATTGAATTTATTGGTGGCCGGTGTGGCGGAATTGGCAGACGCGCCAGACTCAAAATCTGGTATCCGTGAGGATGTGTGGGTTCGACCCCCTCCGCCGGCACCATCTTGCAAAGCGAATCAGGGATTGCCGGGTAATTTTCTCCAGAAAAGGCATTGAAACCGGCGCTGCCTAAACTTCATTTTAGACTGCCACTTGATTGTCGCAGTTGGAGCAGAGTCAACCGGCGGCCATCACCCGTTTCAAAGTTCGCTGATGAACCAGTCTTCGACTTTCTTCCGCGCCCACGGTGTCTTGCGCAGGAACGTGAGGCTGGATTTGACGGAGGGATTGAACTGGAAGCAGCGGATGGGAATCCGCCGGCCCATTTCCCCCCAGCCATGCCGCTGCACCAACTGATTGAGAATATTTTCCAGCGTGATGCCGTGCAAGGGATCGCGAGGGTGGCTGGCGGGTGAAGGCATAAGGTTGCCAGCCATCGTAGGTGGCCGGAGGTTTTCCCGCAACCGGATTCCCGCCGGCGCGCGGCCAAACGAAGACGGATTGACCCTGCCGGCATTTACCCGCAGACTGAATCGCCTTTGCGTCCGGGGACTGACACCGGTTCGCGGGGCTGAATTATGCTTTCAATTTCCGAACACGCCCAGCCGGCGGCTGCCCCGGTCGTTCCCAAGCGGAGTGATCTTGAAATCAAGGACGCCCAAATTATTTTCAGCTCCATTTGGCGGGAACTGGAAGCGGAGTTTGGCCGCGAGCAAATGCGGTTTCCCAAGGAACTCATCCTGCTGGGCGGCGCGCCGGGTGCCGGCAAAGGCACTAATACCGCGTTCATTTGCAAGGTGCGGGGTCTGACCTGTCAGCCGGTCGTCATCAGTTCGCTGCTCAAAACGCCAGAGGCCCAAAAGCTGAAGGCCGCCGGCAGCATGGTCGGCGACCGCTATGTGATCGGGCTGGTGATGCGCGAATTGCTGCGGCCGGAATATCAGGACGGCGTCATCCTCGACGGTTTTCCGCGCACCAACGTGCAGGTCGAGTGCCTGAAATTGCTCGTGGACAAGATGCACGCGTTGCGCCGGGAGTTTTACAACACGCATTTGAGCATCCATTTTCGCCAGCCCACGATTCACATCATGGTGCTGTTCGTGGACGAGAAGGAATCGGTGGCCCGCCAGCTCAAGCGCGGCCGGGAGACCAAGGCGATCATGGAACTGGCCTCGCGCCCGGCCGACGCCCCGCTCCCGGAAGACCGGCCGACCGACCACGACGAATCGCTCGCCCGTCGCCGCTACCGCGTTTTCAAGGAGCAAACGTGGGAGGCGTTGCAATCGCTGAAGGAAATTTTCCATTACCACTTCATCAACGCGCAGGGACCGGTCGCCGAAGTGGAGGAAAATATCCTGCACGAATTGGAATACCAGAGCACGTTGGAGCTGGACTCGCGCACGGTGGACCGGCTGCGCGGCGTGCCCGTGGCCAGCCAGATCATCATCCACGCGCGCCAGGAACTGGTGAAACGGCTCGACAGCTACGAACTGGAACACAGCGCGCTGTTCACCGGCGTCGTCGCGTTCATCGAGGAAAAAATCCTGCCCATCGTCCTGCGCCACGCGATTTCCGGCACCGCCCACATCAACACGGAAGACAAGCTGCTGGACGATCCGCTGGCGCTGGCGATGTTGATTGACGTGTTTTCCGAACGCGGCTACCACGCCGGCGTGGACATCCACCGGATTGAAATCCCGGATCACATTGACCTCGCCACCGGCAAAGTCACGAGCCGGACGAAGAAAGTGTTTCGCATCGAAATCCGGTTCCACGGTTCGGAAATCCGGCGCGGCTGATGGTTTCAGATGGCAGCGGAAATGTTAATCCCAGAAAAATTTTAAGCACAGAAACATGGCCTTCAAAGAATTCTCCGAGCAATCCCAGGGCGTGCAGCTATTGCAGCGTTCGCTGGCGCGCGGGCGACTTGGCCACGCCTATCTTTTCACCGGTGATTCGCTGGAGGAACTTGAAATTCTCGCCGCCAATCTGGCGAAAACTTTGAACTGCCTGCAGCCGGCCAGAACTTCTGGCCTCGCCACCGATTGCTGCGATGAATGTTTGAACTGCCGCAAGGTCGCCGACGGCAATCACGCCGATGTCCACTGGGCGCGGCCCGAATCCAAGTCGCGAGTCATTACGATTGACCAGATGCGCGACGTGATGCAGCAGATCCAGCTCAAGCCCACCGAGGCCGGCTACAAAATTGCCGTCATCGCCGGCGCCGACCGGCTGAATGTCCAGGCCGCGAACGCCTTTCTCAAGACGCTGGAGGAACCGCCGCAAAAGTCCGTCATCATCCTGCTCTCCACCGAACCATCGCGGATTCTGGAGACGATTTTATCGCGCTGCCTGCGGCTGAATTTTGCCACCGGCGCGGCGCGGCCACTTTCCGCCGAGCAATCTTATTGGCTCCAGCAGTTCAGCTCCGCTGCCGCCAACAGTCAGAAAAGTTTGTTTGGCCGCTACCGGCTGCTGGATTCACTGCTGCAAAAACTCACCGGCATCCGCGAAAAGGTGGAGGAGGCGCTGTCCGCCCGTTCGCCGCTGGAAAAACATGGTGACGTGGAAAAAGATTTGCGCGAAAAATGGGAGGACGAACTGAAGGCCGCCATCGAGGCCGAATACCGCCGGCAGCGCGGGGAGATTTTGCTGCTGCTGCAATGGTGGTTCCGCGATGTCTGGCTGCACACGCTCGCGACAGGCGAGGAACTGCTGCACCTGCCGCAGATCGCCGGCGCGGACGAGGTGGCCAAACGCATCTCCACGCAACAGGCGCGGGAAAATTTGCTGGTCATCGAACAGACCCAGCGGCTGCTCTACACGAATGTCCAGGAGGCGCTGGCGCTGGAGGTCGGCCTGCTGAAATTGCAGCTTTGACGCGATGAAAAATCACGCCGCGACGAAACTTTACGCGCTCGCGTTCGGACTTTTCCTTGGCCTCTGCATCTGGAAATTCGGCAACCCGGTCATCCTCGACCATAAGATTCCCGCACCGCAATCACCGGCGGAATTTCTCAACGAACCGTGGCCGCTGCATTGGGCCAACTGGATTCTGCTGCCATTGGCAATGATTGGCGGACTGCTCGTCTTAACAAATCGCGACCCCGGACATTCTGACAAATCGAAAATTGAAAATCGAAAATCGGAAATGAAATCGCTCTGGCTGCTGCCGCTGGCGTGGCTCGGCTGGCAGTTTGTCTCCGCCGCGCAAACGGTGGATGTGGATTTGACGGCGGCGACGCTCTGGCAATTTTCCGGCTGCGTGGTCTGCTATTTTCTGGGCGCACTGCTTTGCCACAATCAGGCGGCGCAAAGAGTTTTACTCATCGGTATTTTGGCCGCATTTACATTTTGCCTCATTCGCGCAGTAGATCAGCGGCTGTTTGAATTTCCAGCCAATCGCCAGATGCTCGTCGAAGGCGAACACACCGGCTGGACCAACTTCCCGCCGGAAACCATCGCCGACATGAAACGTGAAAGCATCATCATCACGACCAACGGCCTGGACGCTGCCAACCCGGCCATCCTGGAAAAATTCAAACGGGGCCGGGTCGCCGGCACGCTCGTCTATCCCAACGCGCTGGCCGGCGTCATCCTGCTGCTCTGGCCGGTGTCGTTGGTGCTCGCGTTCGGCGCGACAAAAAAATTGAAGCCGCCCATCCGGCTGGCGGCGATTACGCTCACAATTTTTCTGGGTGGCGCGGCGCTTTTCTGGAGCGGATCAAAACTCGGCTGGCTCATCGCCGTCGCCCTTGCCGGTTTGCTTTTGCTGCGGCTCGATTGGCCAAAAAAACTCAAGCTGGCGGCGGTGGCGTGCGTGCTGCTGGCCGGCCTGGGCGTTTTCGCCATCCGATTCCACCATTATTTTGCGACCGGCGCGCACAGCGCCAGCGCGCGGCTGGATTACTGGCAGGCCGCCGTGCGGACGACGGCGGCCCACCCGGTTTGCGGCACCGGGCCGGGCACTTTCCAGCGGCCTTACGCACAAATCAAAGCGCCGGAATCCGAAATGGCACGGCTGGCGCACAACGACTACCTGGAGCAATTTTCCGATTCTGGCCTCGTGGGCGGGCTGGCCTACGCGGCGTGGATTTTTCTGGCGCTGGCGGCGGTGGCGAAAAAAATCTGGCGCAGCAGCGATGCGTTCACGGTGGCAATTCTGACCGGGCTGCTCGGCTGGTTCACGCAGGGACTCGGCGAATTCAGCCTGTTCATCCCGGCCACCGCCTGGACGGCCTTCACCCTGCTGGGCGGTCTGGTTTCACAAACAGGGATTGGGTTCGACAAAAAAACCGCCGTTGGCTAGGCTTTCGCCATGAAGATTCTTTTCCTGAACGGGCCGAATCTGAATTTGCTGGGCACGCGCGAGCCGGAAGTTTATGGCTCCATGACTTTGGCGGACATCGAGGCAGAAGTGCGCCAGCGCGCCAAAGAGTTAAAAGTGGAGGTTGATTTTCGCCAGTCAAACCTTGAGGGCGAACTGGTCAACTGGATTCAGGAAGCCAAAGGCAAATTTCAGGTGATTGTCCTCAACGCCGCCGCTTACACCCACACCAGCGTCGCCTTGCGCGATGCCATTTCGGCGGTGGGTATTCCAACGGTTGAAATTCATCTATCAAACGTTCATGCCCGTGAGGAGTTTAGACACAAGTCACTTATCGCACCGGTTTGCCGAGGACAAATTTGCGGCTTCGGTTCAAAATCTTATATTTTAGGGATGGAATCAGCAGTTTACGTTAACGCAGAAAATAAATAGCGTCTTTTTTTGGAAAACAGTTGAAAAACTTTCAGAATTTAACGCTTGACCATTGGCCACCGGTCAAATAAGATTTGGCCGAAACTTAAATTTGAATGAAGTAGAGCCTCAAAACACCTCTGCTTTTTTCTATTTAAACTCTAAGTTCCTACAAAAATCAAACCGCTTTAACGAAATTTTACCGTGGACCTAAAAGACATCAAGGCCATCATTGATTTGATGAAGAAGAACTCCATTACGGAGTTTGAACTGGAGGAAAAAGATTCCAAACTGCGGCTCAAGCGCGGGCTGAACGGAGGATTGGTTGCCCAACCAACGGAAGAAATGGCACCCGCCATTTCTATTTCGGCTCCTTCTGCCATGGTGCCGGTGGTAGCCGCACCGGTAGCAGCTCCAGTTGCCAACACAGGTGAAATTGATATCAAATCGCCGATGATTGGAACATTTTATCGTTCACCATCACCAGAATCAGCTTCTTATGTTGAAGTTGGTGCTGAAGTCGGCGGTGAAACCGTGGTTTGCATCATCGAAGCCATGAAGGTGATGAATGAAATTAAGGCTGAGGTCAAAGGCGTAATCACGCAAATACTGGTTGAAAACGGCAAACCGGTTGAATTCGGTCAGCCGTTGTTCAAAGTTCGTCCGCTCTAAACGGTTTTACCGTTCCCAATCATGTTCGAAAAAGTCTTGGTCGCCAACCGCGGGGAAATCGCCGTCCGCATCATCCGCGCGTGCAAGGAACTCAATATCCGCACGGTCGCGGTTTATTCCGAGGTGGATGCGAACTCGATGCATGTGCAAATGGCCGACGAGGCAATCTGCATCGGCAAGGCGGCCTCTGCGGAAAGCTACCTACGGATTGATCGCATCATCAGCGCGGCGGAAATCACCGACGTGGACGCGATTCATCCGGGCTATGGTTTTTTGTCGGAAAACGCCCATTTTGCCGAGGTTTGCGAAAGCTGTAACATTAAATTCATTGGACCGAGCCCTCGCGCGATGAGTGCGCTGGAAGACAAGGCCGTCAGCCGCGCTTTAGCCAAAAAGGCCGGAGTGGAAACACCGCCGGGTTCCGAAGGCATCGTCGAAAACGAGAAAGATGCACTGGTTGTCGCCAAAAAAATCGGCTACCCGGTGATGATCAAGGCCGTCGCCGGCGGCGGTGGGCGGGGGATGCGCATTGCGCACAATGACATTTCGCTGGTGAAGGGCTATCACACCGCGCGCACCGAGGCGGAGAAGTGCTTTGGCAATTCGGGCGTTTATATCGAAAAATTCATCGAGAACCCGCACCACATCGAAATCCAGATTCTCGGTGACACCAAGGGGAAAATCATCCATCTCGGTGAGCGTGATTGCTCGGTGCAGCGGCGCAACCAGAAGCTGGTCGAGGAATCGCCGTCGCCTTTGCTGGAAAACCGGTTTCGCAAGTTACGCGACAAGATTGGCAAGGCCGCCATCCGCATCGCCGAGGCGGCGCGATACACGAACGCCGGAACGGTGGAATTTATCGTGGACGACCACGGCAATTTTTATTTCCTCGAAGTCAACAAGCGCATCCAGGTCGAACATCCGGTCACGGAAGAAGTCACTGGCATTGACCTTGTTCGGGCGCAGCTTGAAATCGCGATGGGCGAGCCGCTCCGTTATTCGCAGAGCGACATTGAGATGAAAGGCCACGCCATCGAGTGCCGCATCAACGCGGAAGACCCGTTCAGCGATTTTCGCCCCAGCCCTGGCCGCATCGAGATGTATTACCAGCCCGGCGGCCGTGAAGTGCGCGTGGACACGCACGCCTACGCGGGCTACACGATTCCGCCGACCTACGATTCAATGATCGGCAAGCTCATCGTCCGGGGCAAGGATCGCCGCGACGCGATTGACCGCATGAACCGCGCGCTGAACGAGTTCATGATCACCGGCGTGAAAACCACGATTTCCTTCCAGCAGGCGATCATGCAGGATCCGAACTTCCGGCGCGGCGTATATTCGACGAATTTCGTCGAACAGATGATGAATGGCGCGCGCCGCGAGTTGATTGAGGAAAAAACCTAATTGACTCTGGCTGCCTGCTTTTGTTAGAAAAGCGGCGTCTCGTTCAAAGAACGAACGTGGTGTCAGTCCGACAGAATTGTCCGTGAACAGCCAAATTGAAACGACATTCGTGATCCTGCCGATGCAGTCTTCCCACTCGGTTTTTTGAGCGTTTTTATCCTATGAGCCAAGCCAGATTATTCGTGGGCAACCTGTCCTTCCAAACCGGCGAGAACGACCTGCAAGATTACTTCGCCCAGGCCGGTGCCGTCACCTCCTGCAACCTGATGATGGACAAAATGAGCGGCCGTTCGCGCGGCTTTGCCTTCGTCGAGTTTGCCACGCCCGAAGAAGCGCAGAAGGCCATCGAGCAATTCCACGACAAAGATTTTCAGGGCCGCAAGATCACCGTCAACGTCGCCCGTCCGCGCGAAGAACGCCCGCCGCGTCAGGATCGCGGCGGCTACGGTGGCGAACGCCGGGGCGGTTTTGACCGCGGCGAACGGCGTGAACGCTATTGAACTTTTTCCCACAAACCGGATCGGCTTTGGCCGGTCCGGTTTTTTGTTTTAGGATTAAATTTGACAGCCCCGCCGCGCCGATTATCTTCAAACGACTATGGCCGACACACCTCCGAACCATCCTTTGCCGGGCACGCCCACCGGCGCCGAGCCGCTGAAGAAATCCACCGGCAAGGTCCAGCCGAAGAAGGAAACCGTCCGCATCAATTTGCCGCCCAAGCCGACCGCCGCGCCGACCATCAAGCTGCCGACGTTGCCGCCCGGCGGCCCGACCGGCGCGCCCAGTCCTGCGCCCATTGCCGCCGCACCCGGCACGGCTTTGAGAACCGCCGCTGCGCCCGCTGCCGCCGCGCCCCCCGCACCGGCGAAAGGTGCCGCACCGGTTGCCGCCCAAAAGCCCGCGCCAGCGGCTCAACGCGCCGCCGCACCGGCGGTGGCGTCCATCAAGCCGCTCGACAAAGTTTTGATTTTCTCCGCTGCCGTCGCCAGCCTTGCCGCCGTGGGCGGTGTGGTCTGGGTTTTCGTCGTTTTGAAAAACCTCGTTGAAAATTTCCAAAGCTGATTTATGGCCTCACCGCTGATCGTCACCCTCACACAGGATAATTTTGAAACCGAAGCGCTGAAATCCGGCACCCCGGTGCTCGTGGATTTTTGGGCCGAATGGTGCGGCCCGTGCAAGATGATTGCGCCGGTGCTGGACGAACTCGCCACCGAATTCCAAGGCAAGGTCAAGATTGGCAAGGTCAACATTGACGAGCATCAGGGACTCGCCGCGCAGTTTGGCGTCCGCGCCATCCCGACGTTGCTGGTCATCAAAAATGGCCAGGTCGCCGAGCAGATGGTCGGGGCCAAGAGCAAACGCGACTTGAAGGCCAGCCTCGACAAAGCCATCGCCTGATTTTTTTTGAACAAAACGGCAAGGCGGTTTTCCCGCTTTGCCGTTTTTTATTTTCCGCTAACTTCATCCCATGACTTTGTCCGAAATCCTCACCAACGAGGAACTCCGCCAGCACGAATTTCCCGTCGCGAAAAATAAAATCTTTCTCGGCCACGCCGGCGTCTGTCCGCTGCCGCGCCGCGTTGCGCAGGCGATGATTGATTCCACCAACGGCGGCACGCTCGGCGACCAGGAAGCCTTCGTCATGCACCGGATTGCCGACGCGCGCAAGGCCGGTGCCCAACTGCTGAATTGCCAGCCGGACGAAGTTTCACTCGTCGGCCCAACCTCGCTCGCGTTGAGCTTCGTCGCCGCCGGACTGAAATTCCGCAAGGGCGACAACATCCTGATTTACCACGACGACTATCCGTCCAACGTCTATCCGTGGCTGGCGCTCGCCGAAAAAGGCGTGAAAGTCCGCCTGCTCAACACGCGCGGCCTCGGCATCATCCGCGCGATTGACGTGATGGGCCAGGTGGATGAAAACACACGCCTCGTCGCGCTCGCCTCGAATCATTTCATCAGCGGCTACCGGCTTGACCATAATGCCATCGGCAAATTCTTGCGCGAACGAGGGATTTTATTCTGCCTCGACGCGATTCAAACACTCGGCGCGTTTCCGACGACCGTGGAAAACGTGGATTTTCTCGCCGCCGATTCGCACAAATGGCTGCTCGG
>PLYV01000038.1:10481-11400 GCA_003151855.1 Limisphaerales bacterium
CGCAAACGCGCGTGGCTTGTGCCGGCCTTGCAGGCCAAGGGTTTTGTCGTTTTGAATGCCGAACCAAAAAGTGAGAACGCCAGCGGCATCACCACCTTTTTCACGCCGGGCAAAGACCTCGCGCCGCTGCACCAGAAACTCGCCGACGCTGGCGTCATCGCGTCGCTGCGCACCGATCGCAAGGGGCAAAATTATATCCGTCTTTCGCCGCACTTTTACAACACCGATGCGGAATTGCAGCGTGTTTTGGAACCGCTTTAATTTTCCCGGAAGCTGAATTCGCGGATCATGGCGCGCCACCACGGTGCGAGCTTTTCCTCCGGCCGCACCCAGGCCTGCTGGTGGAGCCACACCATCACGCGCTGGTCGGCCATCACGGTCGTGCGCTCGGACGGCTTCAATTTTTCCGGGCCGGCGGACAAAAGTTTTTCACCCAGCTCGCGCACGGCGTCCGTGCCCGCGCCGATGCGAATGAAATGCTCGGCATAGACCGGGTTCAACTGTTTTTCGCGGAGCAGCGTGACGTGAACCGCGTTCACATACGGATCAAGCACGGCGGCGGCGAGGCCGGCGTGGACGCGGCAGCGCGGCGTTTCATGATCGGTCAGCTCGTGGATTTTCATCCGCGAACGCAGCGAGACAAGCTCCATCGGCGGCCGGGTTTCTTCCGGCGTCAAAAACAGACCGGCACTTTTGGCGCGCGCCCCGAGGCTGCGGCGGCTGGTCAGCACGCTTAACGGCACGGACAAAACCATGCCGGCCAGCACCGGTGTGAACCACCAAAAAAGTCTGGGATCCAGCTTCCAGGTAAACCAGCCCCACGCAAGGCCGATGAGCGTGTGGCCCCAGTGCCGTTGCACCGCGTAAAGCCAGTCCGTGCCGTCAGCGGAACGTTTCTGCGTGGTCCAGCCGACGCTGA
>PLYV01000199.1 GCA_003151855.1 Limisphaerales bacterium
CCAAGGCGCCGCTCGCCACGAACCTCCGGCTCGTGACCGTGGCGATGAAGATTTCCCAGGATTTGGAACGCATCGGCGACGAGGCCTCCAAAATCGCCAAGCGCGCCCGCGACCTGTCACAGGAACCGCCCATCAAGCTCAACCTCGACCTGCCACGCATGGCCGGCATCGCGCTCCAGATGCTCAAGACCGCGCTCGACGCCTTTGTCAATCGCGACCCTGCCGCCGCCCGCGTCGTCATCCCGCGCGACAAGGAAGTGGACTCGTTCAACAAGCAGATTCATGCCACGCTGGTGCAGCACATGGTGGAAAACCCCAGTGCCATCAGCCGCTGCCTGCACTGGATGGTCGCCGCCAAGAGCCTGGAACGCATCGCCGACCACGCCACCAACATCGCCGAGGACGTCGTCTATCTCTGCGAAGCCCAGGACATCCGCCACACCGGCTTCAAGAACCAGCCGGCGGCCTGACCGGGCAAACCATTTGGCCGCCCGCCCCGGACAAAAATCAAACCCCGCGCAGCCTCGGCCGCGCGGGGTTTGTGTTTCAAATTCCGCTTATGGCACGACGGCCGTGATCGGATCGGCTGGCTCTCGCCCGTCCCGTTGCGCGCGCTGACCGCGATATTCGCCTGGGTGCCAACGGGCAGGTTGCCGACGGACACTTTCGTGCCGGTGCCATGTCCGACATCATCACGCGATAGCCGTCTGCGCTGCGCGCATCGTCCCAATGGATGAAGAGCGCGTGCGAAACCAAACACAACATTTGGTTGGGCGGCTGGAGTCGGCGACGAGGCGTCGCCGCTACTTTTGGCCGGACAGCAGTTGCCACACGCGCAGCGCCTCGGTGGCGCCCCACGCCTGCGCGTCGCAGCCGCGCTGCGTGTGCGGGGCGTCGCCGTCGAGAAGTTCGGGCAACTGGCCGAGGCAGCCTTCGTTCAATAATTTTTCCGCGCTGCCGAGGTAGCTTTTGGCCGCCGCCACGGCTGCCGGCGAAAAATTCCACGCGCGGGCCAGTGCTTCGCAGAAGGTCGGGAACGTCCAGGTCCACGCCGTGCCGTTGTGGTAGGCGGGCTTGCGGCGCGTGTCCTCGTCGCCCTCGTAGCGCGGCCAATACGGCTCGGTGGGATTGTTCAGCAGATGGCCGTGGCGATGAATCGCCAGCGGCACGGACACCGGCAGCGGCGCGAGCGAACGCAGCGCGCCCGGCACCACAAGATATTTCTGCGCGGCTTCGACGCAGCGTTTGGCGCGTTCGCCGGTGACGAGGCCGAGGCTGACGGCGAACAGGCAGTTGCTGCGCAACGCGTCATCGCGCACCGCGTCGCGGGCGATGACGCGCGGCCCGCCCAGCAGCACGTCGGCGAACCAGCCTTTTTCCTCGACCCAAAACAATTTTTCAAACGATGCCGTTGCGTGGTCGGCGAGGGCGCGCCATTTTTTGTGGTCGGCTTTGGCCGAGATTTTTTCCAGCAATCGCAGCAGCCGGATCCACAGGACTTGAATCTCGACGGGGTAACCTTCGCGCGGCGTGCCGGCGGGATGGTTCGTATCCATCCAGGTGAAGTGGCTGGGGCTCCAGATGAGCGCGGAGTCGGCGTCCATATGGATGCCGTTGGGCGTGCCCTTGGCATAATTTTCCGCGATGCTCGCCAGCACGTTGCGGACGGTGCGGCCTTTTTTTTCCACCGCCGTGGAAAAAAAGTTTTTAGTTTTTAGTTTTGGATTTTTAGTTTCAGACAGTTCCTCGCACACGACGGCAAACCACAGCGGCGCGTCCGAGGTGTCGCGGTTGGAAACGTCGTTCCCGTGAATCGTGTTCGGCAGGGTGCCGTCCTTTTCAAATTTGGCGAACGTCAGCAAAATCTGCCGCACCTCGTCCACCAGGCCGGCGGCGAGCAGGCCGCGCGCGCAGATGAGCGAGTCGCGCCCCCAGTCGAGGAACCACGGGTAGCCGGCGATGACGGTCTTGAAATCATCGCGGCGCACGACGAATTGCTTCGCCGCGTGTTCGAGTTGACTGCCGAAAACATCTGTGGTCTTTCCGCTTTTCGCTTTCCCGCCTTCGCTGCGCTTCGGCGCGGTGAGCCGCTTTTCGCTTTTGCTTTCCTTTTCTGCCGTGAGCACCAGCGTTGCTTTCGCGCCCTTCGCCAGCGGGATTTCAAACCAGCCGGGGCTGTAGGCGTCGCCGCCGTCGGTCTGGCCGCGCGATTGCTCAACGGGGTGGGGGATGTGCTCGCACCATTCCGGCTGCGGATGATATTCGCCGCCATCGGTAAAGACGCGCAATTGCCGGTCGCCCGCCGGCGTGAAGACGAAGCCGGCGCGAGGTGCGCGGCGCGAGGCGCGAGGCGGCAGGACGTGCGTGTTGGACGCGAAATGAAAATCCGCTCCGCCGTTGCGCCTGGTTTCGCAGTGAAAATTCCGGTCCTCGATGTCCACCCGCACGGTCAGCCGCACGTCCGCGTCGGCGGGCAGTTGTTTTCCGCGCGCGAGTTTTTCCGTGGGGCGGCTGAAATGAAAAACGGTGGTGTTCTCGCCTTCGACCATTTCCGCGCGCAGCTCGATTTCCAGCGTGCGCCCGTCGCCGGCGTTGGCGACAAACCGCCAGACGGCGGGCGCGCCGGGCTGGAAGGCGGCCAGGTTTTTGAAGTCGAGCGGCGAGAGAAAGCCGTCGGCATTGACCCAGGCGCGGATGCGTTTCGCGAAAACATGGCGGTCCACCGGCACGGTGGAATTCAAATTTGCGCCGAGCGCGCAGTCGTATTTGGAATTCACGCGGCCCAGATCAACGCCGAGCCGCGCCATGCCGCCGCGGCCGTTGGTGAGCAGGACGAGGTCCGCGGCTTGAGGCTTGGGGCACGCGGCGGAGGGTTCGGCCGCGAGAAAATGGATGGCGGCGGAAATTTTTTGCGAAACAATGGCGTGGCGCTCCAAAAATAGATTTGCCTCGTCCGCCGTTTCGCGCGGGGCGAAGCAGGCGACATGAACATTGCCAGCCGGAACGGATTGGACGTGGACGGCGCTGGTTTTCTCGTTCTGGCTTCGGCCTTCGACCTTCTGCATTTCCAAAGTGGCGCGGAACGGCGCGGAATCCTCGACCAAAAGCCAGTGGCCGGCGGGCACGAGCGTGACGCGCCGGGCGTCGGGCAAAGTCCAAACGACGGCGCGCGGAAAAACTTCTCCTTGCGCGGCTCGCTGGAGTTCACGCTTTAGCGTGTCGGCATACGAACCAGCTGAAGCTTGAACTCCAACGCTGCTCGCGGCGGCGAGGAAATTCTTGGGCGAGCGTTCGACCTGCGCCGCGAGCCAGCGCCAGTCGAGGCCGTCCACGATTTCGGCGGGGATGATTTGGTTCAGCGCCTCCAGCGCGAACGCCGCCTGCGCGCGGGTGCGGCGGTAATTTTCGCCGGCCAGCCCGGCGGGTTTTTCCGCCGGTGCGAGGCAGCAGGCGGCGGCGGGCGGCAGCGTGAAACTGGCGTGGTCTTTGGCAAAGACCGCTTTCGGCAAGGGCTGGCCGAGCAGTTCAAATTGAAAATCTGAAATTTGAAATTTAAGGTGTTCCGGTGCCAGCGTGATGGAATGTTCCTTTTCGGCATCGGTGTTCACCAAGATCAGGACGGCGTCCTTGCCCTCGGCGGATTCGCGGAGCAGGGCATAGACCGGCGACTCCGGCGCGCTCAGGCGCGTGAGTTTCGCACCATCGAAAAAGCACGGATGATTGGAAATGAGTTCGTTGAGCTGCGCGAGTTCAGGAATGATGTTTTCGGCGGCGCCCCAGTTCAGGCCGGTGTTGCCGTGAACGCTGATTTTCTCGGTGGCCAGCCATTCCACGCCGCCGGTGAAGGCAAAGCCGCCGCCCGGACTGGTGAGTGCGCAGAGGCGGTTGCGCAGCAGCGACCACGCGCGGCCTTTTTTGGCGAGGCGGTCGTTGTCGTGCGTTTCGGAATAATGGACGTAGCTGCCGACGCGTTCGTTCTGGCGGTTGGCGTAGTCGAGATACCACGCGACGTCCTTGCCGGAATAATTCTGGAACAGCTCGGAATAGGCCCACTGCATCCCGCCTTCGGTGAGCAGGCTTTCCGTGGCGTCCCACGAGCCGCCCAGGCCTTCTAGGAGAAAAATCGTTTCCGGAAATTCCGCCTGCACGCGGGCGATGATGTATTGCCAGGCGACGGTGGGAACCTTGTAGCCGGCGTCGCAGCGGAAACCGTCCACGCCGCGCCGGCACCAGACGAGCAGCGAATCGGCGATGAGGTCCCAGAGCTTGACGCTGTGCTGTTCGAGTTCCACCAGGTCTTCCCAGACCGTGCCCCACGCGCCGGGGCTGGCAAATTCNNTGTGGTTGATGACGATGTCAATGAACACTCGCGCACCGAGCGAATGGGCGGCGGAAGTGAGTTCGCAAAACTGGTCAATGCCGGTGGTGCGCTTGTCGAATTCCACCAGCGCGGGATCAACCGCCGTCAAATCAAGTGCGGCGTAAGGGCTGCCGAAGCGCCCGAAACGCGCATAGGTCGTGGGCGTCGGATGCACGGGCAGGAGGTGGAGGATGCGGCAGCCAAGCTTTTGGACGATGTGTGGCAGCTGTTTGGTCAGGTCGCGGAAGGTTCCCGACGGCGGCAGCGTGGCGTAGCCCTGCGCTGCAAGCGACTTGAGCTGTGCATCGAGTTTTTCATCGGCGGTGGCGGCGAGGTTTTTGGTCGCGCCGAACAGCCGGGTGAACGCGCAATAAATCGTGTTCGCCGTGCGCGCAAAATTTGGGTGGACGGAAATGCCCACGTCGGAGCCGGCGGGCCAGTGCTGCCAGTTTTTTTCGTCGAGCAGATACGCCTTGGCCTGGAAATAGCCGGCCTCAGCCAGCGGCAGTTCGATCTGCCAGCCGTCGGCGGTGCGCTGCATCGGCACGTCGCGCCACGAGGCGCCGGCGGCTTCGGCCCCGCCGGCGTGGGCGGCGATGATTTCGCGGCGGCGGGCGGCGGCGCGGCCGAGGTTCGTGCGGAGCCGCGCCTGCCAGTTTTTGGGCGGGGCCATTTTTCCGGCGTCCGCCGCCGCTTCGCTTTGGCGCGACAAGTGGAGTTGGAACAGGATTTTGTCGCCGACGAAGCGCAGGAGGCGTTCGCCGGAGCCGGGCGTCATGTTGGGATTGGGGATTTCCACCTGAAAAAGTTTTAGCAGGAAGCGGCGGCGGGCGAAAGCAAAAGTGAAATTGGTTTTTCTTTGGATTGCGTTGGCGGCGGGCGCGGCTTAACTTGGCAGCGAATTTGCTTAATTCGCACGCATGGCGACACCGACATTGAATCCGGGTGAGGAAGCTCAATTGCTCCAGACGATTGAGATGTTCGAGGTCATCGTGCAGTCGCAGTCGGGCGACACGCAGTCGCTGGAAATCCTCAAGGAAGCCTACTCCAAGCTTGGTCGCGAGGACGACGTGGTGAACACGTCCAAGCGCATCGCCCAGGCGTATCTGCAGCAGGGGCAGTTGTCCTCGGCGATTCTGGAATACGAGACCGTGCTGCAGCGCCGGCCGGACGATGCCGACGTGCGCGCGGCGTTGCAGCAGATCGAGAGCAAGGCGAGCGGCGCGGTGGCGCAGCCGGCGGCGGACGCGGTGGCGATGGCACCGGTGGGCGAGACGACGATGTTGCGGCGCAAGGCGCGCACGGCGGCGGCCGAGGAGGTGGATGACGGGCGCAAGACAATGTATAAGATTTACGTCGAGAGCAAGCTGATCACGGCGGGCGACTTCGACCTGTGCTGGCGCAACGTGGACCTGACGCTCGCGCCGACGGATCCGATCGAGCCGTTCGTCCAGATGCTGCACGAGAAGGGGATTTTCCAGATGGATAAATCGCTCCGGCTGCTTTCCGAAAAATCGCGCGTGGCGTATCTGCCGCTGGACCGCTACGACGTGGAGATGGATCTGGCGCGCGGCTTTCCCTCGGACGTGTGCCGGCGCTGGTGCGTGCTGCCGTTCGACCGCATGAGCAAGACCATTTTGGTCGCGACGGCCAACCCGTTCAACCAGCAGGCGGCCAAGGAGCTCGCGGAGGCGACCACGCACCGGTTGCTGTGGTATCTCGCGCCGCCGATTGACATTGTTTCCAACCTGCGCAAGGCGTTTCGCTGACCATGGCCAAAGTAAAATCATTTGCCGAACGCATCGCCGACGCCCTCGTCGAGGACGGGCTGTTGAGCGCGAACCAGATTGAGGAGCTGCTGGAGCGCCAGAAGAAGGAGGGCGCGCGGCTGGTAAAACTGCTCGTTGACAAGGATAAGCAATACGTCAGCCCGGATGACCTCGCCGTCAGCATGGGCCGCGTGCTGAACGTCCCGCCGGTCAACCTTGGCCGCATCAACATCGTGCCGGACGTGGTGGATTTGGTGCCGCGCGAAACGGCGCACAACCACAAGGTCGTGCCCGTCAGCCGGCTGGAAAACCGCCTGTTTCTCGCGATGGCCGACCCGTTGAACGTCATGGCGCTCGACGACGTGAAGCGGATCACCAAGCTGGACATCGTCCCGCTCATTGCGTCGGAGAAGGCCATCACGGACAAGCTGAACGCCATTGACGCCGCCAAGAGCGGCTCGATGGAGGACCTCATCCAGGACGCGCAAAAACGCAGCGACGCCGAGGGCGGCGAGGACACCATCGAGTCGGTCAAGGAGGCGATCGAAGAAGTCAACCTCGACCAGCTCGCCGCTTCCAGCGAAGAAGCGCCGGTCATCAAGCTGGCCAACCTGATTGTCCTGCAAGCCATCAAGGACCGGGCGAGCGACATCCATCTGGAGCCGTTTGAAAAACAGATGCGCCTGCGCTACCGCATTGACGGCGTGCTGCAGGATGCCACGCCGCCGCCGAAGCAGTTGCAGCTCGCGCTGGCCTCGCGTTTCAAGATCATGTCGAACCTCGACATCGCCGAGCGCCGCCT
>PLYV01000328.1:0-3731 GCA_003151855.1 Limisphaerales bacterium
GCGACGAGTTCCTTGCCGGTGCCGCTTTCGCCCAGCACCAGCACGCGCGCATCGGTCGCGGCGACCGTGCGGATGAGCTGGCGCAGCTCGCGCACCTTCGACGAGTCGCCGACAATCTGCTCGAGGCTGAACGATTCGCCGGTGCGCGAACGCAGCGCGGCGTTTTCCGCCAGCAGCCGGTGGCGTTCCGCACAGCGGGCAACGGCGTGAAAAAGTTCCTCCGGCTCGAACGGCTTGGACAAGTAGTCAATCGCGCCGGCCTTGATGGCCTCGACCGCGAGCTTTGGCGTGGCGTAGGCAGTGATCATCAACGACGACATATCCGGCCAGCCGCTCTTGATTTTGGCCAGGAAATCGTAGCCGCTCATGCCGCCCAGCCGGGCGTCGGTGATGACCATGAAGAATTTTTCCGAGGCGAGCAGCGCCAGCGCCTCCTCGGCGGACTCGGCGGCGCGCACGGCGTAGCTTTCGTCCGCAAGCATGGTTTGGAGCGAACGACGCATATTTTTATCGTCGTCCACGACCAGCACGGGTGGCAGCGGGAGGTTCATTTCAAAAATGGTTTTGGCAAAGCCTTGGCCGGAAAGACTACCGTGAATTTGGCCCCTTGGCCAAGCGCGGAATCCACGCGCACCGTGCCGCCATAAAGTTCGGCGTTGTGCTTTACGATGGCGAGGCCGAGGCCGGTGCCCTTCTCCTTCGTGGTGAAGTAGGCTTCAAAGATGCGCTCGACTTTGTCCGGCGCGATGCCCGGCCCGTCGTCCGTAACGGAAATTTCAATGGCGTGATCCCGTCGTGCAACCGCCTCGACCACGATGTTCCCCCGCCCGCCCAGCGCCTCGCGGGCGTTCTGGAGCAGGTTCACCAGAATTTCCGAAAGGTGCGCGCGTTGCATCAGCAACGGCGGAAAGTGCCCGGCGATTTTTTTGACCACCCAGATTTCCGTCGGCACGGCGGCGGGAAAAACCTGCTCGACCGCCCGGTTGATTTCCCCGGCGACATCCAGCTTCTCCACCCGGCCCTCGCTCAACTGCGCGTAGCCCATCACCTGCGTGATCACGCGGTCGGCCCGCGCGACCTCCTCCTGGATGATTTCAATCTGCTGCCCGGCAGCGACGGTGTTGGCATTTTGCAAAGAACGGCGCAGGGAATGCGCGGTGTTGCGGATGACGGCCAGCGGGTTTTTGATCTGGTGCGCAAACTCGGCGGCGAGCCGGCCGGCGGAATGGAGCTGGCTTTCCCGCGCGGCAAATTCGCCGGCCTCCTCGGTCGCCAGCCGCTGCCGCTCCAAAAAAGCCTGCGCGCCATAGCAGCTCATAGTCGTCAGCCACAGCACCAGCATCCGCAGCGCGAACGGTTCGCCGATCTCCTCGTGCGGCGACAAATCCAGCGCGCGGCTGGTCGTGTCATCCATGTTGGCGGCGATCACAATGTCCAGCCCCGCCACCAGCGCGTAGCACAGGCTGGTCGCAAAATTCAAGAACAGCTGCGAGAACCCCGGCGGCACGCTCACGGAGTTGCGCAGAATCAGCCCGATGAACAGCCAGAACAGGATGCTGTCCATCCCGCCCGTGATCAGCGCCATCGCCGCCAGCACCAAACCGTCCACCAGCGCCGTCGTGACCACCACCCATTGCAGCAACGCCAGCGGCAGCCGGTCGGCGACGAACAACGGCACCGCCAGCAGCACGCTGAACAAGGTGTAAAACCAAAAGAGCAACTGCACCGTCTCCACCGTCACGTCCAGCGCGCTGGAAACCTGGGCCATCCACTGGGAATTGTAATTGAACGACTGAAGAATGATCGCGATGAAGGCCAGCTTCACCGGCAGCATCAGGTTCCGCTCCATCACCTCGATGCGCCGGCGCGCGCGCGCCGTATCCGGCGCGGGAATCTCGAACAGGGCCGGCAGGCGCTTCAGCAAAGGCTCGCGGCGGGAGTCCATGAAATCTTAGCGAAGAATTTTCTGCACGCGCGTCGCGATTTTTTCCACCGGCCACAGCCGGCCGATGCCCTCATAGCCACACGACAGCAGACCCGCGTCCGGCCCGATGAATTCCGCCCCACGCTTCTGCAAAGTTTTTACGTTTTCCTGCGTTGCCGGATGCAGCCACATCTTCCCGTTCATTGCCGGCGCGATCAAAATTTTCGCCTTGGGATTCAACGCCAGCGCGATGCACGTCAGCGCATCATCCGCAAGGCCGTGCGCAAGCTTGGCGATGACATTCGCCGTGGCCGGCGCGATGAGCAACAAGTCCGCCGCGTCTGCCAGCTCGATGTGCGTCGGCTTCCAGCCCTCGTCCTCGTCATACAAACCGGTGACGACCGGGTTGCGCGTGAGCGTCTTGAACGGCAGCGGCGTGATGAACTTCTGTGCGTCCGCCGTCATCACCACGCGCACATCGCATTTGGCCTTCGTGAGCAGCGACGCCAAATCCGCCGCCTTATGCGCGGCGATGGAGCCGGTGACGCCGAGAATGACGCTTGTTTTCATAATCGTAATCCTAATCGTAATCTTAATCCGTTTTCCTGCCAACCCGATAAGCCACCGGCTCTTCATGCAGCCGGTCCGCCGAATTGCTGCGAATCAGCCCGACCAGCATGGAAACAATTTTCTCCAGCAGTTGCTTGCCATGCGCCAGCTCGTTTGCATCAACCACTTTTTTGACCGCCAGCAAATCCAAACACGCCGCGCATTCCAAAGCTGAGCCACGAGCCGCGTCAAAGAAGCGGCAGCGATCCGCCGCGGTGAAACGCCCGTTGCCCTCCGCGATGTTCAACAAAACGGAAATCCGGGCGCGATCCAATTGGTCGTGCAACGGGCTGGATTTTTTGGCGCGTTCCAAAATGGTTTCCGCCCACGACGCGAACGCCAGTGTCTCCTGATACACCCGTAGTTTCTCGCGGTCGAACATGGACGGATTAAGATTAGGATTACGATTATGATTAGGAGCCGTTAAAACTCCGGTGGAAGCGAACGCGCCGTGCGCATCTTTTCCGCCGCCACAATCGCCAGCGTCTGCCGCAAATCCTCCGGCTTGCTCGTGCTGATGACGAGATAATCGAAATTCTTCCACTGCGAAACCTCCTGTTTCGCCACCGCCAGCCGTTTTTGGATGACCGCCGGCGCGTCGGAGTTCCGCTTTTTCAAACGCGCCTCCAGGATTTCCACCGAGGCCGGCGTGAGAAACACCGTGACCAGCGCCGCCCGCAGTTCCGGCTCCGCCATCGCCGCCGCGCGGATGGTCGCCGCGCCCTGCACGTCCACATTCAGCAAAACATCCCTGCCCGCGCGCAGCTTGCCGAGCAGTTCCGACTTCAACAGCCCATAGCTGTTGCCATAGACCGTGGCGTGTTCGAGAAAATTTCCCGCCTGCACGCGCTTCAGAAAATCGCCGGCGGCGAGAAAATGATAATCCACGCCGTCCTTCTCGCCCGGGCGCGGCGGGCGCGTCGTGCAGGTGATGGCGCGCGTCATCTGCGGCTGCGACGCCAGCAGCAGATCGCACAGCGTCGTCTTGCCACCGCCCGACGGCGCGGAAATGAGGATGAGCAGCGGCGCGGAATTTTTCTTCGGCGCGGTTTCCGCCTTCTGCTTTCCCGCCTTCGCTTCGCTTCGGCGCGGCAGGCCGCCTTCCGGCTTTTGGTTTCGATTTTTCATTCGACGTTCATCGCCTGCTCGCGGAATTTTTCCAGCTCCGCCTTCAGCGTCACGACCTCGCGCGAGATGA
>PLYV01000328.1:3760-4762 GCA_003151855.1 Limisphaerales bacterium
ATGTCCGAGCGGTCGGCGAACAAAACGATCTCCTTCAGCAGCCGCTCGTCATTCGGCGCGATGTTCTCAATGCCCGCCGCCTTGATGCGTTCCAGCAGGTTTTGCCGGTAATTCTCCGCCGTCGTGGGCGCCTGCTTCTGGATTTTGTCCACCGCCGCGTGCATCACCCCGATGCGCGACGATAAATCCTTCGCCAGATGCGCGCCTTCGCGTTCGCGCATCTTCACCAGCGCGGCGAGCGCGGGCGTCAGGGCTTTTTCCACCGCCGGCCACAAATCTTCCGACTCCGCCAGTTGTTCGTCCGTCTGAAAAACACCCGGCGCGCGCAGCAACTGGTCGAGCGTCACCTCGCCAGCGATCTTCAACTGCTTGGCCAGCCGCGCGAACTCGGCGGCGTAATCCTTGGCGAGCGCGTGGTTGATGTGTTTGCGGGCGGACAGCTTGTCCTCGGCAGCGTGAAGCGAGACGCGGGCGTTGACGCGGCCGCGCGCGACGTGGCGGTTGATGGCGTCGCGGATCTGCGTTTCGAGCATATCCAGCTCGCGCGGGAGCGTGACCGAGACCTCGGCCTGCTTGCGGTTGACCGAGCTTAACTCGACCGTGACCTTGAAGCCGTCCTGCGCGCATTCGCCGCGACCGTAACCCGTCATGGATTTCATCCCGCCGATGATGCGAAAATTCCCGGCGGCAGGCGAATAAATTTTGGGCGGCCAAAAACTGCCGCTTCAAACAAATTCAAAATCCACGTCGGGAAAAGATTTTATCCGGCGGCGGTCGCGGGTGAGGTGCGGGATATTTCGGGCCGCCGCCTGTGCGCGGATAAAAAAGTCCGGCAAAACCGGCTTGTCCTTTTCATTCGGTCGGAACTGGCGGAAAGCCACGCCGGCGCGCCACGCGTCATTAAAGGTGATTTCCAACCGCTCAAACAAACCCAAAGCTTCCTCGACGTGTTCGCGCGTCCGAGCGCCGGCTGCCAGCTCGGCAAAAGTCACGGCGCTCACC
>PLYV01000285.1 GCA_003151855.1 Limisphaerales bacterium
TTACGCGCTGGCGGAGAAGAAGCTGATTGACCGCAAGGTCGTGGCGCAGGCGATCAAGGATTTCGGTGTGGATCCGGAAATGGCGCAGCCGCAGATTGTTTGAATTGATTTGCGACTTGTCAGTCGCGCGGAAGTGTGTTTTGATACGCGNNGGTAGAGCAGAGGACTGAAAATCCTTGTGTCGCCGGTTCAATTCCGGCTCCTGCCACCACCTTAAAACCCCTGATTTTATCAGGGGTTTTTCGTTTTTGTCTGGCTGGTGTAGGTCGCCTGCCACCCGCTTGTCTGGATTCTTCCGCCATCCTGACGGCTGCGTTGTCTCAACGCGCATCGCTGTGCCGCCCCGGATGAAATGGATTTTGCCGTTGGAAAAAGCGCGCCACGCGCCGGGCGTGCTGATGGCTGTTTTTGGGCTAACCAAATTATGCCAAGCATTGCGCAAGAAAAGGGTGGAGCGAAAGACGGGTTTGGCCGATGCTGCTGGCGTAACCGGTGCTTCGGCACCGCCAACAAAATCAACCAAACAAATAATACGATGAAAAAGATTATTCTGCTCGCCGCCGTTCTCGGTTTTGCCGCCGCGCTGTCCGCGAAGGCCGCCGACGCCAAGGAAAACTACGACAACCTCTGCGCCAAGTGCCACGGCGCCGAAGGCAAGGGCGACACCAAGATGGGCACGAAACTCGGTTGCAAGGATTTCACCGACGCCAAGGTTCAGGCCGACATCAAGGATGACGCCGCCACCAAGGCCATCAGCGAAGGCTTGAAGTCCGACGACGGCAAGACGCTCATGAAGCCGTTCGACACCCTGACCGCCGACGAAGTGAAGGCGCTCGTGGCCTACGTCCACGGTCTGAAGAAGTAATTTGGTTTGGTTCTGGCTGCCGGACGTTTTTATATGGTTTCGTCCGGCAGCCAGTTTTTTTCCGGTTGTATCTGTGTCCGAATTTTTAGCCCGTAAACAAATTTTTCCTGTTCCCCATGAATCCTGAATCCGCCGCTGGTCATCCGAAAAAGCCCTCCTCCTTCCGCAACTGGATCAGCTTCATCGGCATGGTGGTGGCCGTCGGCGCGCTGTTCTCCTTCCTGCTGCTCTTCACGCTGGATGCGCTCGCCAAGTTTTCCAACCCCTACGTCAGCATCCTGACTTACATGGGCGTGCCAGGCTTTTTGATCGGCGGATTGGCACTGATGTTTTTCGGCGCGTGGCGCGAGCGCCGCCGCCGTGCGCATGGTGTCGGGCCGACGTCGTTGCAGATTGACCTGAACAATCCGCGCGACCGGCGGATGGTGGTGACCTTTATTGCGGGCAGCGTGGTTTTTCTCCTGCTTTCGGCCATCGGTTCCTACAACGCCTTCAATTTCACCGAGTCCGTCACGTTCTGCGGCGAGACCTGCCACAAGGTGATGAAGCCGGAGCTGACCACGCACGACCACGGCCCGCACGCGCGCGTCGCCTGCGTGGAATGCCACGTCGGCAAGGGCGTTTCGTGGTTCGTGAAGTCCAAGATTTCCGGCTCGTATCAGATGTATTCCGTGGCGTTCAACAAATATCCGCGCCCCATCGCCACGCCGATCCATAACCTGCGTCCCGCCCGCGACACCTGCGAGCAATGCCACTGGCCGCAGTCCTTCGTCGGCAACCTCGACCGCACGTTCAATTATTTCCAGAGCGACGCCTCCAACTCGCCTTACTCCATCCGCCTGCTCCTCAAGATCGGCGGCAGCGACCCGCGCCGCGGCCCCGTTGGCGGCATCCACTGGCACAACCTGCCCGGCAACAAGGTGGAATATCTTGCCACCGACAATGCCCGCCAGAAAATTCCCTGGGTCCGCGTGACCGACGCCACCGGCAAGGTCACCGTGTTCAAGACCAAAAATTTCACCAACGACATCTCGAAAGCCGAGTTGCGCACGATGGACTGCATGGACTGCCACACGCGCCCCTCGCACCGTTATCTCTCGCCGGAGAAGGCCGTGAACCAGGCCATGGCGCTGGACAAGATTGATCCCGGCATTCCGTGGATCAAGACCAACGCCCTGTTCGTGCTGACGCGCCCCTACCAGACCGATGACGAGGCGAAGGCCGGCATCGCCGCCGCGCTCGCCGCCAAATATCCGAGCGACCCGCGCATTAAGCAGGCCACCGAAACCATCCAGGAAATCTACGCCGACAACTTCTTCCCCGAGATGAAGGCCAGTTGGATTTCCTACCCGGACAACGTCGGCCACATGATTTTCCCCGGCTGCTTCCGCTGCCATGACGGCCTGCACAAGACCGAGGACAAGAAGCTCACCATCAAGGCCAACGACTGCAACACCTGCCACACCATCCTCGCGCAGGGGGCCGGTGACGAATTGAACAAGCTCGCGCCTGCCGGCCAGAAATTCATCCATCCCGGTGGTGACCTGGACGACAATCCGACCTGCATTGACTGCCACAACGGCGGCCCGTAGAAATTTGTTTGTTCCCGCGGTTCACCCCCGCACCCAGAGACCGCCCGGACACTACTCCGGGCGGTTTTCTTTTCCCGACGGCAAAGGCGTTGGACACGAATTCCACGAATGAGCGCGAATCCAAAATTATGGTTGGGACATTGCGCTGCGAGGTCCCCGCTGGCACTTTCCCGTTGTTGGCCAGCGGAAATTTCGGGTCCAGGTTCAGAACATGGGTAAC
>PLYV01000106.1 GCA_003151855.1 Limisphaerales bacterium
CCGTGAAATTTCAGGAACTGGTTGTCGTCCTCGGAGAAATGGTCGGTCGTCGGATCGGCGATGGTCGCGGCAATGGTGCCGGCCAAGGTCGGGATGGCGGCCTTGATCTCTTCGTTGTGCGTCAACTTTGCGGGTGTTTCAGCGCTCATAAGCGAACGGCAAAGATAGCTTGATTAAGACTACTGTTCAAGCGCGGCCTAAAACAGATTTTGTCTGCGGCCAACCGTGGGTTAAGCCGTGGGCGCGAATTTTTGCAGCCATTTCGTCAGGCCGAATAGCGCGAGGAAAACCACCGCGCCCGGCCAGAAGAAAATTTGCGGCGCGACGGCGAGCCAGTCCACCAGAACGATGCCCGCGACGAGGTTGGACGCGATGAGGGTGACGTTGCCGGTGCCGGCGAAGATTTGCCGCACGCTCCAGACCGTCCACGCCGCAAAAATGATTGCGAGCCAAACCGCGCGCAGACGGAAGCTGCCGGTGTTCATCGCCAGCGCCAGCGCGACCGGCATGGCGAGCAGCGCCAGCGGCCAAAGCGGCAGCGGCCTTTGGTTCAGCTTGCGTTGGGCGACATAGCCGAGGCCGGCGGTGTAAAACGCCAGCGCCAAGCCGCCGAGGATCGGCCAGCCGTTCAAGCCCCAGACGCCCGCCGCGCCGGCGATGACGTAAATCCAGAAGCGGCACGCGCCCAGCAGCCACGGCGCGGCGTTGAAAAACTTGTGCGAAAAATTGTAGAGCAGGATGAACAGCGAAAGGAGAATCGCCGCGCCCGCCGACAACTGGCTGCAAAACAACAGCAGGAAAATCCCCGCGACGAGCTGGCCAAAACCGATGCGCCAGACGAGTTGCACGGAAATTTTCCCCGCCGGAATCGGGCGTTCCGGCCGGCGCTGGCGGTCGGACTCGGCGTCGAAGGCGTCGTTCAGGAACGCGCCGCCGCTGTAGATCGCGCTGAGGCCGAGCAGCAGGAACGGCAGCTTCCAAAAATTGCCGCCGCCGCCGAGCCACCAGCCGGCGAGGCCGTTCGACCAGACGGTCGGCAAATCCGCCACGCGTCCGAGGACGAGCAGGGTGCGGAGTTGCGGGGCGCACTTCATTGTTGGCGCGGAGGAAAACAAAAAACTCACCGGCTGGCGAGTCCGCGTTTGGCGAGTTCCGCCAGCATCCAGGTGTATTCTTGCGCGAGCTGGTCCACGACGCTCTGGGTTTTCAATTCCGGCGGCAGGACTTCCCAGGTGTAGGTTTCCATTTCCAGATGTGAGCAAATCTCCGGGGTGGTTTGCAGCAGGTCGAGGACGCCGAGCAGGTGGTCGTTGGTGTTCTCGCAGGGCGGCGCGGGCGGCGCGTGAAACGGGATGTGAAAATGAATCCGCCATTCTTCCCATTGCGGATTATGGGTCACGGATTGCTGGTTGGCGATGAGGGCTTCCGGCAAATCGCGGTAGATGCTGCGGTTGCCGGCGGCGTCACGGGCGCAGACTTGGTGGAGGTAGCCGTCGTCGGTGATTTTCCCCAGCGCCTCGCACGCGTCCGGCGTGGGCAAAACCTTCAGCGCGGAACTCAAGTGGATTTTGCTGATCTTGATCCCGTTGTTGACGAGGCAGGGCAGGGCGTTGTGCGGCTCCTCGAATTCCACGGCGAAATGGCAGGTGTCGTAATTGACGCCGAGATGCGTGTCGAGGCGCGGGTCGTGCGGATGTTCGGCGCGGAGATGTTCGAAGAGATGGATGGTCTCCGCGCTGCTCTCCAACTGGCAGAGCGGCTCCGGTTCGAGGCCGAGATGCATCATTCTGCCGGTCTGTTGGCACACATGCGCGACGTGTTCGACCGTGCGCCAGAGGTTTTGGCGGATGGCCTTCAACGATTCGGGAGACAGGTGAAAGCTCTTGAACGAGCCGGGCAGGGTGCTGACGCTGCCCTCGATTCCCGCCGGGACGAGTTGCGCGAGCAGCTCGAAAAGCAGGTTGGTGTAGGCCACGCGTTCGGGTGAAGTCCAGTCCGGGCGGTAAACCTGTTCCTTGACGCGGGCGCCGTGAAAACGGCCGTAGGGAAATCCATTGATGGTGAAAACGTAGCAGGTATTCGCCCCGAGCCAGCGCTGGAATCGCAGCAGCTCGGCGCGGTCGCTCAGCTCGACGGCGGCGTGCTCGCTCAGGCGCAGGCCGATGGCGAACGGTTCGTGCGGACAAACTTTCTCGCGCACGGCCAGCGTATATTTCTGAAGCGAATTGAACGTCTCCATCCAGGTCTCGCCACGGTGAATGTTCGTGGTGTAGGCGAGGTGGAGACCGTGGTTCAGTTTCATGGCATTGCCATTAATTTTTCAGGAAATCAACTTTGGCTGAAAGTTCCGGCGTCAGAAATCGGTCGGGGTTTTCAATCTGCACCTTGATTTGCAGCGTGCCTTTGGAGCGGTCGGCCTCGGGCGCGATTTCGGCGACGTGGCCGCCGTAAGTTTTGTCCGGGTAGGCTTCGGGGCTGACGCGGCATTTCTGGTCCATGGAAATTTTTGAGAGGTCGGCCTCGTTCACGTCAATCTCCACCTGCAAATCCTTCGGGTCAGCCATCGCCACGAGCGCGGTGCTCGGCCCGCGCGTGCCGCCGAAACTCTGCGGCATCACCAGTTCGTTCGGCTGGACGAGCTTTTCCAAAATCACGCCGTCAATCGGCGAACGGATCGTGCACCAGTCGAGATACGTTTGCGCCAGCTCCAGTTCGCCTTCCGATTGAACCACCGCCGCGCGGGTGGAATCCAGTTGCAGCCGTGCGTCGTCGAGCGTCTGCTTGGACTCGATGGAGTTTTCGGAAAGTTTCTGGATGCGCTGGTAAAATAATTCCGCCTTGGCGACGCCGGTTTTCGCCGCCGCCAGCGCGCCAGCGGATTGATGGACGCGGGCGAGGTATTCGGCATCGTCAAGTTGGACGATGACCTGACCGTTGGTCACAGGGTCGCCTTTTTTTACGCCGATCCATTTGACGACGCCGAGAAAGCGCGGGCTGATTTCGATGCGCTCGCGGTTGATGATATAGCCGCTGACGGTGAGCGCGATGTGGTCGTCGGATTTGGCGGTGGGCGCGGAATTGGTTTCCGTTGCCGTCGCGCTGGCTGAATTATTAGATGAGGTGGAATCGCCAGCCTTGGCCATTTTCCGTTCCTTATCGCTGGCGCGCGGCCAGGCGAGCAGCCCGGTGGCCGCCGTTACGAGCGCGATGACGAGGAAAATGGCGGCCAGCAGCCGTTGCGGACGGCGTTTGGCGGCAGGTTCGATTTGCAGTTGAGCGAGCCGTTGGGCGTCCATGCGATGAAGATGCGCGGAAATGGATATTTATCAAGATGCAAACGACGTTGACACCTATGGCCGCGCGGTTTAGTCTTCGGAAACTTTCGACACCATGTTACTTCGCATCAGCTTAATCGTGGCGATTTTGGCCGGCCTCGGCGCCGGCGTCGTTTCGTATCTGGAAATCTCCGACAAAATTCCCGCGTTGCAAAAGCAGCGCGACGACGAGCACACCGCCAAGGTCAACGAGATTGCCGCGCACACCAAGACCAAGACCGAGTTGAAGAAAACTCAGGTGGAACTTGCCTCGACGCAGCAGGAACTTTCCGACACCAAGGGCGAACTCGCCAAGACCGTGATCCGTGCCGATGAGCAGCAGAAGCGCGCCGATGAATTGACCGACAAGCTTGGCAAGGTCACCCAGGAACGCGACGACGCGCAGAATTCCCTCGCCGCCTACAAGGCCACCGGGCTGACGCCGGATCAGGTTTTCAAGCTGAACAAGGATCTCAAGGACGCTCTCGCCGAAGTAGAGGTCGTGAACGGCGAAAAAACCCTGCTGCTGCGCAAGGTCGCCAAGCTTCAGGTCCGCCTCGACAAATACGAAGGCACTAACACCTTCATCGTCCTGCGCCCCGACCTGCACGGCAAAATCGTTGTCGTGGATCCCAAGTGGGACTTTGTCGTGCTGGATGTCGGCGAAGATCAGGGCGTGATTTCCGACGGCGAACTGCTGGTCAGCCGCCAGGGCAAGCTTGTCGCCAAGGTGGTCGTTCGCTCCGTCCAGAAAGACCGCAGCATTGCCAACCTCGTCCCCGGCTGGAAACTGGGTGACATCATCGAAGGTGACGAAGTTTCCCCGGCGCATCCCGCCACTTGAAGATGAAATTCCGCGCGGCCAACTGTCTTTTCCTGCTGTTGCTGGCCTTGGTGGCCGTGTTTATTTCCGGCTGCGCGACCGATGAGCCTGAAAACGCCGCCGTCCGCCCGTGGAATTCCCCGACCGGCTGGCAGCAAAACGGCGCGCTCGGCGGGATGGATTACCAGCACCGCTGATTTCCTTTTCGGAGGGACGAGTTCCACGAGTTCCGAAATTTCCCCGTTCTTTTCCCCGTCCTATTTTTTCCGGCGCACGCTGCGGGATGGCGTAAAAATAAAATCCACCTTCGCGTCATGGGCTTCTGTCGGGATGTTTTCCAGCAGTTGAAAATCATAGGCCACGCCGCATTTGATGCCGCTGGCCTCCGCTAGAATCCGGTCGTAAAAACCCAGGCCGCGACCCAGCCGGTTGCCGGACAAATCAAACGCCATGCCGGGCGCGAGCACCAAGTCAAACTGGTTCAGCGGAATCTCCACGCAGCTTGCCGCCGGCTCGCGCACGCCGAATTTCCCGATGGAGATGTCCGTCGCCAGATTTTTCAGCAGCTTCGCTCCGTAGGTTTTTTTCTCCGCATCAAAAAAGGGCAGGGCGCAGTTGGTGCCCAATGCCAGCGCCGTTTCCAGCATCGGCCAGACATCCAGCTCGTCCGGCAGCGGCGCGAAAAACAAAATCGTGTGTGCGCTCGGAATCTGCGCCTGCAACCGCTCGCACAGCTCGATGGATTCCACTGCGCGCACCGCCGGCGAAATTTTTTCCAGTCGCGCGCGAATGTGCGCGCGCAGGTCGGGTTTTGAATTTTGAATATTCAATGCGTCTGAACTTCAGATTTTCGTTGTTTCAAGACAATTTTTGCATTCATTGTTGCCCCGCCTGGATAATTTGTTGCAATTGCAACTTTCTCGACCAATTCTATCGGTGTATTTGGATTTCTAAAAACAGCGTGAAGTCTTTGTTGGTTTTGCAACGGCCACTTCCGGCCTTGCTCAAAGGCTTCGTCGAAATGCTTGCTCAGAAAATCACTGCTGCAATTCGGGTTGTAAAATACATAATCTAGCATAGTCGGGCGGGTTTCAAAAGTTGCTTCGAGCAAATCGGGAGTGTATTTGACTTTTGGGTTTAAGAATGACCTTTGGAATGTATATTGGCGAGGTCTGTTTTTGATGTCACGAACTACACGAAATTAAAAGGCAGATTCATTTTGTGTCTGCTTTCGTGTGTTTAGTGTATTTCGTGGTTAATTATTTCCGGTTCGCCAGCGGTGTATCAGCAGATTTGACCGGTTCGCTTTTTTTTTGCACAATCAAAACATGGCAAGCAGCTTTGGACATCTGTTCCGCATTTCGACGTGGGGCGAATCGCACGGCGGTGGCGTCGGCGTCGTGGTGGATGGCTGCCCGCCGCGCCTGAAACTTTCCGCTGCCGACATCCAGCCCGACCTCGACCGCCGTCGTCCCGGCCAGTCCAAGATCACCACGCCGCGCAAGGAATCCGACACGGTGCAGATCATGTCCGGCATTTCCATGACCGGCAAAACTCTCGGCACGCCGATTTGTCTCTGGGTGAAAAACGAGGACCAGCGCTCCGAGGCTTACAACGAGATGAAGGACAAGTTTCGTCCTTCGCACGCGGACTACACCTATTTCGCCAAATACGGCATCCGCGCGTGGCAGGGCGGCGGCCGCGCGAGCGCGCGCGAGACGATTGGCCGCGTCGCCGCCGGTGCCATTGCCAAAAAAATTTTGCGCGAGAAGTTTGGCGTGGAAGTCCTCGCCTATGTCAAGCAGGTGCAGAAAATCATCGGCGACGTGAATCCTGACACGGTGACGCTGGCGGAAGTTGAGTCCAACATCGTCCGCTGTCCCGACGCGAAGACGGCGGAGAAAATGATCCGGCTCATCGAGAAAATCCGCAATGCCGGCGACACCGTCGGCGGCATCGTCGAGGGCATCGCGCGCGGCGTGCCCGCCGGCTGGGGCGAACCGGTGTTCGACAAATTGGAAGCCGACTTGGCCAAGGCGATGTTGAGCCTGCCGGCGTGCAAAGGCTTTGAAAGCGGCGACGGTTTCGGCGGCATCTTGTTGACGGGCCGGGAACACAACGATTTGTTCCGCGCCAAAAACGGAAAAGTTTTCACCACCACGAACCGTTCCGGCGGCATCCAGGGCGGCATCTCAAACGGCGAGACAATTTTTTTCCGCACCGCGTTCAAGCCGGTGGCGACCGTCATGCACGAGCAGGACACGGTGGATGAGAAATTCCACAACACCACGCTCAAGGGCCGGGGCCGGCACGATGCGTGCGTCTTGCCGCGCGCCGTGCCGATGGTCGAGGCGATGACCGCGCTGGTGCTGGTGGACCACGCGCTCCGGCAGCGCGCGCAGTGTGGTTAGTTGGAGTTCACGCTTCAGCGTGTCCGGGGGGCGGATAAGCTAAAGCTTGAACTCCAGCGGGAACAAAATTTTATGGCTGAAAAACATCTCAACGAACTGCCACCGGATCTGCGCCGGCTTTACGCGAAGGCCGTCGAGGCGGCGCAGCGGGACAACCACGATTACGCGCTCACCCTGTTCTGCCAGGTCTTGAAACTTGAGCCGGGGATGTTTGATGCCCGCAAGGCGCTGCGCGCGGCACAGGCGGCGAAATCCGCCGGCGCGAGCACGGGTTTTTTCAAGAAGATGATCAGCAGCGCCGGTTCGTCGCCGCAGATCACCAAGGCGAAGTTCGCGCTGAGCAAAAATCCCGCCGAAGCCATGGCCATCGCCGAGGAGGTGCTGAATGGCGACGCGAACAATCCCTTTGCCCACCGCATCATCGTGGACGCGGCGCAGGCGCTGGAGCTGCCGCAGACGGCGGTGCTCTCGCTGGAGACGATGGTGCGGCAGTCGCCCAAGGACAAGCACCTCGTCGTGGAGTTCGCGAACACCGTCGCGCAGGCCGGCGTCAACGCCGCCGTCGCGGAGAAATACCTCGATGAACTCATCCGCACCACGCCTTACGACCCCGACTTGCAGCAGGCGCAGAAGAATCTCTCCGCGCACAAGACGATGGACGAGGGCGGCTATGGCGCGCTGGAGGACGGCAAAGGTTCCTACCGCGACATCCTGAAAAACAAGGAGGAGGCCGTCTCGCTGGAACAGGAACAGCGCTCGCAGAAGACCGAGGACGTGGCCCTGCGGCTCATTGAGGAATACGAGACCCGCCTCATCACCGAGCCGAACAACCAGAAACTCATCCGCTCGCTGGCGGAGCTTTACACGCAGAAGAATCAGTTCGCCCGCGCCCTGACGCTTTACGAGCGCCTCCGGTCGTCCGAACTCGGCAGCGACGCCGCGCTCGACCGCGCCATCGCCGAGACCACCGTCCGGCAATATGATTTTCAGATCGCGCAGTTGAATCCCTTCGACGAGGGCACCAGCGAGAAGATCGCGGCCATCAACGCGGAGAAGACGGCCTTCCAGCTCGCTGAATGCCAGAAGCGCGTGGAAAAATACCCCACTGACCTCGCCATCCGTTTTGAGTTGGGACAGCTTTACTTTGCGGCGGGGAAAATCGGCGAGGCCATCGCGGAATTCCAGAAGGCGCAGCAGAACGCGCACAAGCGCATCGCGGCGATGAGCTTTCTCGCGCAATGTTTCGCCAAGCGCGGCATGAACGATTCCGCCGTGCGCACCCTCCAGAACGCCATCAAGGAAAAGCCTGCGTTCGACGAGGAGAAGAAGGATTTGATCTACCAGCTCGGCTGCGTGTTTGAGAAAATGGGCAAGAAGGCGGAAGCCATCGAGCAGTTCCTCATCATCTACGAATCCGACGTGACCTACCGCGATGTGGGCGCCAAGGTGGACGCCCATTACGCCGGGCAGTAAGCTGGTTCAAATCCGCTGCTCGTCCAAATCAATCACGTCCACAAAAGTTTTCACGTCGTCGCGGTGCCCGCCGCCGCATTGCTCCTTGCGCATTTTTAGGCGAGCCTGGGCGGCGGCGTCATCAGCCTTGGGGCGGTTCAACATTTCCTGCCAGTGCGCGTCTTTTTCGGCGGCGGTGCGTTTCACATTTTTCCGCACCCAGTCGCAGACTTCGCCGTCGGTCACGGAATTTTTCACGACGGCGAGGAATTGTTCATGGGTCACGCCGGCGGTCTTAAGCCAGAGTCCGTCAAATGCCTGGCCGAGATTTTCCTGATAGTCGGCGTGGAGTTTGCCAGCGAGGTGCAGGCGGATCTTGTCAATGTAGCGCGGCAGATAATGCCAGCCGTCCATGGTTTCGCGCGGGCTGCGGGGATAGATGATTTCGCTCATGCGAAAATCATCCTGCAACCCGCAAAAAAATCAACCACAGATAAACACGGACGAACGCTGATGGAAATTTTTATCTGTGTGCATCTGTGGTTAAGATCTCTGGCAAAATCCGTTTGCATTTCCGCCGCGCGCTTCCATCTTCTCTGCATGAAGCGATTTGATTTCGACGTGGTGGTGATCGGCGGCGGCAGCGGCGGTTACGCGGCGGCGCGCACGGCGGCGGGCGCCGGCCTGAAAACTGTAGTCATCGAGGGCGGCGCGGAAGTCGGTGGGCTGTGCATCCTGCGCGGCTGCATGCCGACGAAGGCCATGCTTTACGCGGCGGAGGTGAAGCATCTCGCCGAGCACGCCGAAACGTGGGGCGTGCGCGCGGGAAAAGTCTCTTTTGATTTCGCCAAAGTCATGGCGCGGAAAGATGAGCAGATCAAGGATTTTGCCGGCTTCCGCGTGAAACAGCTGAATGATGGCCGTTTCAAATTTATCCGTGCCAACGCAAGTTTTCTCGACGCGCATACGGTGAAGTTGAGCAATGGCAGAAAGCTCACTGCGAAACATTTTATTGTCGCCACCGGCTCGCGCGTCGCGCGCGCGCCATTGCCGCAACTGGATGAAGTCGGCTACATTACGAGTGATGGCGCGGTGTCGCTGAAGCGGCTGCCGAAGTCGCTCATCATCCTCGGCGGCGGCGCGATTGCGTGTGAGTTCGCACAGTTCTTCGCGCGCTTCGGCGTCAAAGTGACATTGATTCAGCGCAGCGAAAATCTGTTGAAGGAGTTTGATACGGATGCGGGGACGGAAATCGCCAAAGTTTTCCGGCGCGAAGGCGTTCAGGTTTTTACCGGCACGAAAATCGTGGATGCGACGCGGAGGGGAAAACGGAAATCCGTTTCGTTCGAGCAAGGCGGAAAAGTCATTTCCGTCGCCGCCGAGGAAATTTTATTCGCGCTGGGGCGCGCGCCGAACACGGCTTCGCTCAATCTGGAAAATGCCGGCGTGAAAGTGGAGCAGGGGCGCATCATCACAAACGCCAGGATGCAAACGAGCGCGCCACACATCTTAGCGGCGGGCGACTGCACCGGGCCGCATGAAATCGTCCACATCGCCGTGACGCAGGGCGAAACGGCGGCTCACAATATTCTCAAGCCGAGGTCGCCGCGACGGATGGATTATCGCCTGTTGATTTCCGTGGTGTTCACCGAGCCGCAGGTGGCGACGGTCGGGCTGACGGAAAAGACGGCAGTGGCGCGGAAGATGCCGTTTCTCGCCGCCAGCTATCCGTTCAACGATCACGGCAAATCGCTCATCATGGAGGCGAAGGA
>PLYV01000239.1 GCA_003151855.1 Limisphaerales bacterium
CCACGGGCATCGGCAATACGGACGCCGGCTTTGTCATGGGCACGGGCAAATTGCTTTTGAAGGTGCCGGAAACGATGCACTTCCGCCTCGAAGGCCGGTTGCAACCCGGCGTCATGGCCAAGGACATCATCCTGCATTGCATCGGCGAAATCGGTTTTGACGGCGCGACCTACCGCGCGATGCAGTTCGACGGCGAAGGCGCAAAGACGTTGAGCATGGACGACCGCATGACCATCGCGAACATGGCGATTGAAGCGGGCGGCAAGAACGGCATTTTTGAATTCGATTCGCGCACGGCGGAATATGTGGATGCCCGCGTGAAATTGAACGGCACGAAGGCCAGTTACCAGCCGGTCGAGGCGGACAAGGATCAGAAGTTCGTCAGCGAACTTGTCGTGGACTTGAGCCAGCTCGAACCGACGGTGGCGTGCCATCCCGATCCGGGCCAGCGCAAAAAGGCCAAGGAAATGAACCAGAAGCTCGACCGCGCCTACGTCGGTTCCTGCACCGGCGGCAAGACGAGCGACTTCGTGGAATTCGCCCGCGTGCTGCGCGGCAAGAAGGTTGTGATTGACACGTTTGGCGTCCCCGCGACGCCGGAGATCATCCGCGATTTGCAGACAACGTATTGGGGCAACGAGACGATCTGGGACGTGATGGTGAACGCCGGCGTGCAGATGACGGAGAACGCCGGCTGCGCCGCGTGCCTCGGCGGCCCGGTGGACACGTTCGGCCGCATCAACAAGTCGGGCATCAACTGCATCAGCGCGACGAACCGCAACTTCCCCGGCCGCATGGGCGACAAGGAATCGAAGGTGTTCCTCGCGTCCCCGGCGACGGTGGCGGCGAGCGCGTTGACCGGCAAGGTCACCGACCCGCGCGAGTATTTGGGCAACTAAACTCTCCGCAGAAACAATTTCACCGCTTGAGCGTTCGTCGCCCAAGCGGTGATTTTATTATCGGCTGAATTTCTCCAGCTCGGAGATGAACGCATCCGGGCCACCGTTGAGATAACCGACCTGCCGGCCCAGTTCCCGGCCATCACCGTTGACCAGCACAAAGGTGGGGAAGCCATCCACTTTGAATTGTTCGGACAAGGCGGCATTGGCGCGTTTGAGGGCGTCGGGCTGCGGCGAGTGACGGGGAAAATCCAACCGCACGAGTTGCAGCTTGCGTCCGGCGTAGTCGGCAAACTTGGACGTGGATAAAACATCGTGCTCAAACTTGATGCACCAGCCGCACCAATCCGAGCCGGTGAAATCGAGCAGCACCAGCTTGTTCTCCGCCTTCGCCTGCTGGAGGGCGCCTGGATAATCATTGCGCCAGATTGCTTCGGCCGCACCGCCGGCGGCGGCCGGCCGCCGCGTCATATCCGGTGCCGACACCGCCGGCTGCCGGAGAAGTTGCTGGTGATATAGGGCTTTGTTTTCAGCCAGCTTTTGTTCAGCATCCTTCGCCCGCTTGGGGTCGTAGTGGAAATGCTTTTGCAGCTCCGGCGCAAGCGTCTTGATCTTCACATTCGCCATGCCGCCGGTATAAATGAAATAAACATCCGTCGCGCTGACGCTGGTGACGGTGACGTTGGTGTAAACCTCGGTGCCGGCCTTGAGCACCGACAGCTGCTCGTCGGCGCGGGCGGTGCCGATCAGCGCGGCCAAAATCATCGGGACAACCGCAATTTTGCCACGCAGATTTTTCATGGGGTTATTTCACCAACTGCGCGCCCGGCAAATAAACGGTGAACGTGGTGCCTTCGTCGGCGACGGTGTGGACGTGCAGCGCGCCGTTGGCCGCCTTGATGAGGCGTTGCACGATGTTCAGGCCGAGGCCGGTGCCCTGCCGCGGGCCTTTGGTCGTGAAATACGGGTCGAAGATTTTTGGCAGCACCACGGCGGGGATGCCGGGGCCGGTGTCGCGCACCCAGAGCTTCACCAGCGGCACGGTGTTGCTCATGCTTTCGACATTGAGCAGCCGGTCGTTCGGGCCGTCCTTGAATTGCGCGAGATCAAGCGGCGTGCCGATCACCTCGCCGCCGATCTCCACGCGGTGCGGCGCGGGCGTGCATTGAAAGGCGTTGACGGTGAGGTTCAGCAAAATCTGGATGAGGTCGGTGCCGTTGGCCTTCACCGCAATTTCCCCGGCCAGCGGCGTGATGCGGAATTCATTTTCCTGCAGGCTCGGATGCACGCGCACGAGCTGTTCGAGGTCGTGCAGCAACTGGTTCACGCCGGCAACCGCCGTGTCGCTGCTCTGCTGGCGGAGAAAACCGAGGTAGCGCCGCTGGATCTCGATGCAGTTGCTCATCTGCCGCTCGACGGAAACCAGCCGTTCCTTGATGAATTCCAAATCCTGCACCTCGAGCTTGGGCTTCTGGTTGATTTTCTGGTTGAGCAACTGGACAAAGCCAAAACTGACGGACAGCGGGCCGTTGATGTCGTGAATGATGCTGGCGTAGATGTCGCCGCGCGTGTGCGCGATCTGTTCCTCGACACGCTGGTTTTGCAGTTCGGTGAGCAGCTCGTGGACTTTTTCCGCGCTGTTGTGGATTTCACTTTCCAGCACGCGCCGCTGCATCGCCTGGCTGACGGCGCTGCGGATGGTCGCCAGATCGAATGGCTTGTTGATGTAATCACACGCGCGCAACCGCAGCGCCTGCCGCATCGTGTCGGTCGTCTCAAACGCCGTGATCATGATGGCCTCGATGTTCGGGCGGACAAAGCGGAGGCGCTCCAAAACCTCAATGCCGCTCATCCCCGCCATGCGGATGTCCAGGATGGCCACGTCGATATCATTGTTCTGCGCGAGTTCAATGGCCGTCGGACCGTCATCGGCCAGCAGCAGGTCGTATTGTTCCTTGAAGATCAGCTTGAGCGACATCCGCGGCCCTTCCTCGTCGTCCACGATGAGCAAGGTGCCGCGCCGTTTGGCGGCGGGTGTGGACGCGATGATTTCGGAAAGAGCCTTGGTGGCTTCGGCCAGAGGATTGACGGGCGCGGACATCATCCAACGAAACTAACGCAATAAAATCCCGCCTCAAGCAGAAAGCGTCTGCCGCAGCCACTCCAACGCCTGCGTCGCCGTCACCGACTTGAACGTCGCGCGGTCCCAGACGTTGTGAAATTTTTTCACCGTCACGCCCGCCGCCGACGCCAGCGCGATGAACACCGTGCCCACCGGTTTCTCCGGCGTGCCGCCCGCCGGCCCGGCGATGCCGGTGACGGCGAGGGCAAAATCGGAACCGAACTTTTCGCGAGCACCCACGGCCATCTCGCGCGCCACTGCTTCGCTGACCGCGCCGTGCGCCGCGAGCGTTTCCACGCGCACGTCGAGGAATTTTTCCTTCGCAGAATTGGCGTAGCTCACCACGCCGCCGAGGAAAATCTCCGAAGCGCCCGGCACGTCCGTGATCCGGTTCGCCATCAAGCCGCCGGTGCAGGATTCGGCGAGCGCCAGCGTCTTTTTCTTCGCGCGCAAAAGCCCAACGACGACGGCCTCAATCTCGTCATCATCAAACCCAAAAATATTCGCGCCCAGAATCCGCTGCACCACGGCCTCGCCTTCGCGCACGATTTCCGGCGCGCCCGCGCCGCCGGCGGTCAGCCGCACGTCCACCGCGCCGGGCCGCGCACAGTAGCCAACGCCGAGACCGCACGCCACGAGCGGCTGCAAATCGGCCTCAATGAATTCCTGCACGCGCGATTCGCCGATGCCGGTGGTGAGCAGCGTGCGGCAGATAAAAATCTCATCGGCAAACTCGCGCTTCAGCAGCGGCACGACCTGGTGGTCAAACATCGGCCGCAGCTCGCGCGGCGGGCCGGGCAGCATGACGAGCCATTTTTGGGAAGCAGATGGCAGATGGGAGATGGCAGATGGGGCGTTGTGTTTCCCATCTCCTATCTCCCAACTCCCATCTGCTATTTCCATCGCCAGCCCCGGCGCGGTGCCGGTGGCGTTGAGAAAAACCTCCGCACCTTCGGGCACGAAGGTTTCCACGTTCGTTTTCGCCGGACGCGGACGGTTGCGCTGCGCGAAGAATTTTTCAATGTGCGCCAGCACGTCCGGATTTTTCACCAGCTTCTTGCCCAGCAGTTCCGCGATGAGTTCGCGCGTGAGGTCGTCGGAGGTCGGGCCGAGGCCGCCGGTGGTGATGACCAAATCCGCACGGCTCAAAGCCTCGCGCACGGCGTTCTGGATTTCGCTGCCGGTGTCGGCGACGGCGACCTGCCGCGTGACGACGTGGCCAAGGTCGGCGAGCCGGCGGCAAAGCCATTGCTGGTGCGTGTTCAGCACGCGGCCCAGCATCAGTTCGCTGCCGGTGTTGACGATTACGACGTTCATAAAGACAAGGGGAGGAAACCACGAAATCCGGGAAATACACGAAAAATTTGACCAAGCCACTTCAACCGAATCCGTCCCGCCCCGCGCCACCCGGCTTGAATTCCCACCGTAAATTTTGCGGTTTGAACATCAGCTCTGCGGCGATGCCTTGGGCTTGGGTTTGCGCGCGTCGGCGGTGAACGAGCCCACCAAGTAGCTCTTTTCCGCGTCCGGCGTGCACAAATGGATTTTCCCCGGCAGCCGGTTGTTCGTCAGCGCGCCAAACTCCAGCTGCATCGCGTAGCCGGCATCAATGCTGTCCGTCATCATCTGGCTGCCTTCCTTCCAGCGCAAGGTCACGCGCGCCGCCTTGTCGGCGTTGGTGGTCACGTTGATCGACTGGCCGGAGACCGACTCCGGTTGCGCGCCGCTGAAATTGATCGTGAGGCCGAACTCCATCGCCCCGCGCGTGCCGGCTCGCAATATCAGCATGCCGTTTTGGTATGCCGCCCGCTCGACGACAAAATCCCGGCCGTGAATCCGCCCCGCCGCCGGCGAATTGGAAATCACATTCGTGTCGAGCAACAGCGTCCATTTCGTGTCGCTGACCGGCGGCGCAGCCAATGCCGGTTTCCTTTCCGGCGCGGGCGGCGCGGCCTTGGTGTTGCCTTCCACGGTCACCCGGTCGAACTGCGCCTGGCAGAGGGCTTCCGCATTGTGCGAGCAGACGATCAGGCCGGCATACACCTGGCCGCCCATGGAAATTTTGGTCGTCCCCATTTGTGCCCACTCGGTTCCATCGGCTGACGCGAACGCCGAAAAGGTGTCTCCCTGCCGCACCAGGCGAACCCAATAAGGCGCGGTCTGGCCGTAAATATTCCAGATGCCCGAGGCCGGGGCGGCGGTGTGGTCGCGCTGCTGGAAAGCGAGGCCGGACGACGGCGAAACGAACGCCAGCGCGTAGGCGGAATCGGGATTGAGCGATTCGCGGATCATCACGCCTGCCTTGGCCCAACCGTGGGTGTTCTTGATGTTCAGCACCCGGGCCGTGAGCGTGCCGTCGCCGTTCAACGGCAGGAAGACGTAACGAAAGGCGTCCGCCTGGTTCCAGATGTCTGCGCCGGCGCCGGTGACGGTGACCACGCCCTTGGCATGACTGAACGAGCCGGCCGCGAGCACACTGCCGATGTCCCGCGTCTGCCAGCCTTTCGCCAGCCCGGGATGGAACAACTTTCCGCCGAAGAAGAAAACGCCCGCGCCCGCACCGATCACAAGCGCCAGCACGATGACGACGGCGAGAGGAAAGGGTTTTTCCTGAACGGCCGCCGCCGGCGCCACCGCGCCGCGCACGAGAATTTTTTTCTCCGAAACCTTGGTGCCCGTGAGGATGAACTTGGAATCCGGGCCCGGGGCCTGCGGCGCGACGATCTTCTGGAAACAGGTGGGGCACTCCATGACCGAGCCGCCATGCGACACATCACACATCATGTGCTGACCGCACACGGGACAGGCAAATTTAAATTCGCTCATGGCTGCGGCGCAAACATTTCATACAACCCGCGGTTCGGCAATCCACAATTTTCACGACCCACCGCAAAAAAAGTGTTCAACCGCGCCGAACTGTGCTTTTAATGTGGCCGCAACTATGAGCAAAAAATCTCCCGTCTCCCGCAGCGGCCGGTTCGCCAGCGGCCCCGCCGCCGACGTCGCGCAATTCACCGAGTCCATCTCCTTCGACTGGCGGCTCTGGCGGCACGACATCCTCGGCTCCATGGCGCATGCCGAGATGCTTTACAAAATCGGCGTGCTGCCCAAAGCCGAGATGCACGCCATCGTGCGTGGCCTCGACGCCATCGGCAAGGAGATCCAGGCCGGCAAGTTCAAATGGAAAGCCGAACTCGAGGATGTTCACATGAACATCGAGGCCGAGCTGACCAAGCGCGTGCCCGCTGGCGCCAAGCTCCACACCGCCCGCTCGCGCAACGACCAGGTGGCCCTCGACGTGCGGCTCTGGCTGCGCGATGAAATCACCGCGTTGCTCGGCGAAATCGCCAATCTTCAGCGCGCCCTCGTCTCGCTCGGCGAGAAAAATGCCGATGTCATCATCCCCGGCTACACGCATATGCAGCGCGCCCAGCCCGTCTATTTCGCGCATCACCTACTCGCCTACGTCGAGATGCTGGAACGCGATTGCGAACGGTTGTGGGACTGCCACTCGCGCGTGAACGTCTGCCCGCTCGGCAGCG